>CADCOO010000234.1 GCA_902803085.1 uncultured Planctomycetota bacterium | reverse complement strand
GCGCCGCCGGCGCAGGCGCGGGTTCAGGAACCGGAGCGGGTTCCGCCGGCGCGGGCGCGAGTTCGGGAGCCGGAGCGGGTTCCGTCGGCGCATTTTCCGCGTCGTTTTGATTTCCCTCGGCATTTTGAGCTTCCTGCGCGCGTCGCTGGATTCGCTCTTGCAACAGGCGCCACTGTTCCATAAGAGGAGCAAGGCTAGCGTTGTACTGGCGCTCCGCCTGACCGTATTGTTCCTGAGTAATCTGTCCTTGCCGCAACGCATTCTGGAACTGCCGTAGCCGCGCGTCCAGATTATTGCGCGCTTGAACGAGCTTTACGCGCAATTCTTCGTCTTGCTCGGGGGTCGGTTCGGCGCCTTGTCCTTGCGCCGACGCTTGTTCGGATCGCCCGGCGGCGACGACTTTATCGCGAATAGCGGTCCAAGCGGCGGAAACCTCTCGATACCTTTCATTAAGGAGGGCGTCGAGACGTTTGAAACTCTCCTCCGTTACGCCTTTCTGTCGATACGCTTGAACGAGTCGTTGACGAGCGGCTACGAGCGCCGGACCGACGAAACGTTCAAGAAGCGCGGCATACGCCTTCTCCTCGTCGAGAGTAGGCTCGCCAGACTCCGTCTTTTCCTCTTCCTTGGCAGGTTCGGCTTGCGCCTCTCCCGCCGTCTGCTCGCCGCCCTCCTGCGCTTGCGGCGCCGTTTCTTCGTTAGCGGTCTGTTCGGCTTCCCCTTCCGTCTTCGGCGGATTCCACTCTTTCAGCAACGCGTCGAGATCGCCGACGCCGCGCGCGAGCGTGTCGGCGACGCGCGCTATGAGCGCTTCCGTTTCCTCGACAAGCGCGCGTTGCGCGTTCTCGACCTCTAGCGTTTTAATTCGCGCGCCGGTCGCCGACCATGCGTTTTGCAGTTCGGCGACGACCGCGTTCGTCTGCGCTTGATAGGATTTAACCTCGTCTGCGGTGAAGATTCCTTGCGCGCCCGCCTGCTGAATAGCGTTAAATTTCTGAACGACGTTGTTTTTCTCATTAACCAACGCCTGGGCAAACTCTTTCTCAGCTTCAAGAGTCGTCGCAGGTTTCGGCTCTTCGGGAGCGGGTTCTTCAGCCTTAGCTTCCTCCGGCTTGTTTTCCTCAGGCTTCGGCGCTTCGGTCGTTTCCGGCGTTGGTTGCGCGTCTGTTTCAGGAGTCGCTTCAGCCGCCTCCGATTCCGTTTCGTTCGCCGTTTTCGATTCCGAGGAATCGGGTTCCGCGCTTTCCTTTGCGGCCCCCGGTCCTTTGGCGATCACGGCGCGCGCGGACGCGATTGCTTCTCGAAACGCCGTTTCGAGCTCGCTGCGCCTCTTCTCTTGTTCTTTCCGCTGTTCTTCCTCTTGCACGGCGTAGTATTCTGGAAGATTCTCGGAAATATCGCGAATCTCCTGCGGCAAGACGGCAAGATACGCGGCGCTTGGACGGCGTTGGCAAACGATCACGGCGGCAAACTGATATTTATATCCGCCGCCCCCCGTATTGGAGACCGCGCCGCTCGTCGCGACGTAGTGTCCATTATAAGCGCGCATTTGATTGAGGAAGCGCTGGAAGACCGAGAGATCGGTTACCTTCGCTTCCATAATGAAGGCGGGACGATTTTGAATGCGGAACTTCGCGTCGTTATAGGAATCGACGAAAGCGAGACGCGTTACAATAAGATCGGGCGAACTCGGTAAGCGCGCGGAAATATCGCGAAGCTCGTCGAGAACGATCACGCCTTGGTTATTCTGCCAGTTATTAGCGCTCGTAAGGGTCGTATAAAGCGGCAACGCGCTTTGATACTGAGCTTGAACCGTCTGCTGTTCCTTCTTGAGTTCTTCCAGTTCGGCGTTGAGTCGCGCCAGCTCGTTCTTGTTATGACGCCAGAAAAGAAACGCCGCGACGCCGACCAGCAAGAAGAAAAGGACAAAGAGCAGGGTGAAATTCGGGGGCTTCGGCTTCTCGTGCGGATGCAGGAGGTCGACCGCAGGCTTTGACGTCGGTCGCTCGGCGAGAATCATGCCGAGCAGCGAGGCGTAGCGACCGGCGTTGAGCGGCTCGGTCGTCTTGAGTTGCACGCCGCTCACTTGGAACGGATTGACGAAATCAAGTTCGATTTCGTCCTCGTCGAGCGCTTTGGCAATGAAGCCTTCCGTCGTACTCGGCTCGTCGTTCTCGTCAATCTCCGACTTCTTAACGTCGGTGAAGAAGAGGACGCGTTGCACGACGGCGTCTTCCGGCAAGTCGTCGATACCGACGACGAGCGTTCGGGCAATTTCTTCTCGAATACGCTGGGCGCGCTCGTCGGGCGTCGACTCTGGCAGAAGGCGGAACGAGCGAAAATAGAGGACCTGCCGTCGATAGCAGAGCGTCAAGTTGACTTCGTCGGGCAGGTCTTGAACGAGCAGGACGGGCTCTTGATAATCGAGCGCGCAGAACTCCGTTCGTAGGAACTCGGCGAGGGCAAGCTCTCGCAATTCAATTTTTTTAGGCGCGGCGAGAGCGCCGACGAGCGTTTCGCGAATTCGTCGCAATTTATCGCGCGCGATCGAGACGGCGACGACGCGTCGGAACCCGGTGCGTTTCGCCGTTTCCGGCAGCCCTAGAACACAGTAATCGAGCGGTTGCGTTTCGTTAAAGGTAAAGGAATCGCGCAGCGCCTGGTTGAGGACGATTTCGGGAGTTTCCGCCTCGGACGCGTTCGGAATCGTCATTGGAATAACTTCGACTTCGTTACGCTCGACGGAATAGCAGATGGTCGTCTTACCGACTTTGTGGTCGCGTAGAAGTTGTTTAAGCGTCTTGGCAAGCGGCGAGTTCTTGAAAGACTCGCTTCCCTTCTTCTTAACGGTCGAAACGACGTTGGGATCGCTCTCCTCTTCTTCTTCGTCGTCGTCCGCAACGGGCACGCGGGGGACGTACGCCTTCTCGACCGTTTCAACGACGGAATCGTCCGCGTCTTCTTCGTCGTTCTCGTCGTCGACGTCCGGAGGAACGTCGGCCTCGTCTTCGGCGCGGGCAACTTCGGCAATCTCGTCGCTCGCGGTTTCTATCGGAGCGGAACCAACTTTCAGAACGATCAGACGATCTTTAAGAACGGCGCCGAGCGCGAAGCGCGCCTCTACCCCGTCCCAATCGATAGCCAAAATTCTCGCCATGACTCTCAGCTCCCTTAATAGCGTTAGCAAGTAAACGTCCACAAGCCTGAACCCGTCGACCAGGCGCGACCCGCGCCGCGCGTTCGAAAGACGTCCCAGTCTGACAATTATAATACCAGAAAAAAAATCAAGGTCTACCTTTTCCCGGGCAAAAAAGAAAAAGAAGCGAAAAATTCGACGATTAAAGCGACTTTAACGACGCCAAGACGCAACAAGTCGAAAGATCTCTTGACGTCGAGCCGCGTCCCCGATAAGATTAAAGAGCCGTCTCCCGAGCGAGACGCGTATCGACGTACTTTTAAGGATCTCCGCAATGAAACAAACGCTCTTTTTCCTGCCGACTCAAATAGCGGGCTATCCAATTTTCGGGACCGGTATTCTCTTTTGGGCAATTCTGATAATCGGGGCGATTACAATCGTCCGTTATTTGCTCCAGAAACGTGCGGGAGACGCGGTTTTTACGGCGGCGATCGTAGCGCTTGGTCTTTTCCTCGTTCGAGTGGTCGGTCCGGTCATATCGGAAACGAACGGCTTTCCCATCCGCGGTTACGGCGTTTTTCTCACGCTCGCAATTCTTTTGTCGACCGGCCTAACGATCTATCGCGGTCGCAAGCTGTGGAATTACCCTGCGGACGCGCTTCTGGGAATCGTCTTTGTTGCGGCGTTCTTCGGCATAATTGGAGCGCGCGTCTTTTACGTCGTCCAGTACTGGCAAGAATTCCAAGCGCCGACTCTACGCGAGACGATAATCGACGCCGTCAATATAACGAACGGGGGACTCGTCGTCTACGGCTCTATGATCGGCGGAGTAATCGCGGGGATTCTCTACGTAATTTACAAAAAGTTGCCCGTCGCGGCGTCCCTTGATCTTTTTGCGCCTTCTCTCATGCTGGGCGTCGCTATTGGCCGCTTAGGATGCCTCATGAACGGGTGCTGTTTCGGCGCGCCCTGCGACTTGCCGTGGGCGGTCGTCTTTCCGCCCGAAAGCCCCGCCTATATGCAGCAGTTGGACGAAGGCGTTATTTCGCTTTATGGGATCACGTTGCAAGAAAGCCCTGAAAACGTAGCCGCGCGTGAACTGGAAGACAAACGCGAGCTCGTTGGAATTAAGGCAAAGCATCGTAATTTAGCGACCGAAACGCCGTCGAGCGTCGTCGTCGCCGCCGTTGATCCCGGATGCGAAGCAGAACGCGCCGGCATTAAGCCGGGTATGCGCATTCTCGAAATTGGAGTCGCGGCCGAAGGCGCTTTTACCGACGCTCGCCCGACCTTGACTACGTCGCCGCCGTCGACCGTGCGTCGTTTTCGACCGATTAGCAACGCGCAGTTCTTCTATTTCTTCCTGAACATGTGGGACGAAAAGTCCAAGGACGACGTTTGGCTCGTCGCGAGCGCGCCGGAAGACGAGAACGCGGACGTCGACGACGCCAACGACCACGAGCACGAGCACAACCACGAAAAATCCGCTATCCGCACGTTCGTTTATCACCCGGTTCACACCGAAGCGCGGCCGGTGCATCCGACGCAAATTTACAGTTCCCTCTCCGCGCTCGTCATTTGCGTCGTACTGCTAATCGTTTCCAAATTCGTACGTCGCGACGGAATCGTCTTCTCATTCGCGCTGCTCCTCTACCCGATCAATCGATTCGCACTCGAGCTCTTCCGGACGGACGAGGAGTCTTTCTGCGGCACGGGACTGACGATTTCACAGTGCGTGAGTCTCTGTGTTTTCGCGTTGGGAATCGCGTCGTTCTGCTATTTCCTTTCGCGCCCGCCCCGACGCGCGCTCGAGGGCTTTTTCACTAAGGAAACGCTCGGCGATTCGGCCGCAACTTCGGAATCGTAACCCAACTTATTAAAAAATCTCTAAAACCCTTTGACGTCGAGCGACTCGTTGGGCATAATGGAGGTTTGAGCTCCGATCGACGATTGGAACTTTCCGGTAGAAAGCGCCGGCGTTGGGATTGCGCCGTCCTAACGGAGATCGGCCTGAAAGCCACAGGTCGCCCTGTCGCGCGTTCAATTGGCGCCATAACTTGCAAAGCTAGGAGAATTCACATGCTTACGAAAAGTCGTTCTCAGATCGCCGCGACCGGCGAAATTTCGTCCCTACTCGCGCAAGCGATGGAAGAGGGAGACGGACTCCTTTATCTAACGCCGAACTGGGTTCCGCGCGTTTTCTGCAAGCCGGGTCGCCGTATTAAACTCGCGCAAACCGACTGGTACGCGCTCGGTCTCGATCGCGGCGGAATCGACGAACGCTGGTTCGGCAGTACGACGGAAGCGGACAACGTCGGTCGTACGGAAGACGAAGGTCTCAGCTATGTTCGCGTCGCGGGCAAGCGTTTCACGTTGCGCGAAGCGGTCGCGGAAGGCAAAGGCTCGATCGTGGGCGACGCGACCTGGACCAAATATCAACGCTGGCCCGTCTTCTCGAAATTCTTCGACAATCTCGGACCGCTCCCGCACCACATGCACCAAATGCAGAAGGACGCCGTCCTCACGGGTCAAGAAGGCAAGCCGGAATCTTATTACTATCCTCCGCAATTGAACGCGGCGGAAAACCGCTTCGACTACACCTTCATGGGGCTCGAACCCGGCACGACCAAGGCGCAAGTTCGCAAATGCCTCGAGAACTGGAATAAGGGCGACAACGGCATTCTCGACCTGGCGAAAGCGTATCGCCTCAAGCCCGGCACGGGCTGGCTCGTTCCCGCCGGCGTTCTTCACGCGCCCGGTTCCGTCTGCACGTACGAGCCGCAATGGGGCTCCGACGTCTTCGGCATGTATCAATCGCTAACGGATCACGACGCGATTTCGTGGGATCTTCTCGTCAAGAACGTACCGGACGACAAGAAGTTCGATCTCGATTTCATCGTTGAAATGCTCGACTGGGAAAAGAACGTCGACCCGTACTTCAAGGAACACAACTACCTCGAGCCGATCGTCGACCAAGAGAAGTCGGCGCCGAACGGCGACTACGTCGATCGTTGGGTCGTTTACGGTCTCGTCGACGGCAAGCAGCTCTTCTCGGCGAAGGAACTCACGGTCATGCCGGGCTGCAAGTGCACGCTCCAAGACGGCGCCGCCAGTTGCTGGATTACGACTCAAGGTCGCGGCAAGATGGGCAAACTGAACGTCGAATCCCCCAATATGATTCACTTCGGCGAAGAGCCGGACGACGAAATCTTCATTACGTCGGTTGCGGCGACAAACGGCGTCGAAGTCGTCAACACGGGCTCGGAGCCGCTCGTCGGTCTGCGCTACTTCGGTCCCGATTCGCACAAGAGCGTTCCGATGGTCGGCGATTACAAAAAGTTTCTCGACCTGTGAT
>CADCOO010000233.1 GCA_902803085.1 uncultured Planctomycetota bacterium | reverse complement strand
GGCGCGCCGATCAAGCCGGTTGGAATTGAGAAACGCGGAGACGACGTCTGGCGCGTCGATATGGGCGTGAATTTCGCAGGCTGGACGCGCGTCAAGATTCACGACAAGCCGGGCGCGACGATTCGTTTTGAATACTCAGAGCGTTCGCAAGAGACGAAGACGTTCAATCTGTTCAGTTCGATTACGCTCGACGCGCAAGGGAACGGCGTTTTCCAGAACCGTTTCAACTACAGCTCCGGTCGTTGGATTACGATTTACGGTCTGAGCGCGGAGCCGAAGCTCGAGGATATTACCGGCTGGCATATTCGAACGAATTACGAGGTCGCGGCCTCGGTGGAGACGTCGGACGATCTTCAAAATTGGATTTACAATACCGGTCGCTGGACCTTTGAGAATCTTTCGCTCGGCGGCTACGTTGTCGACTGCCCTCAACGCGAGCGCATGGGGTACGGCGGGGACGCGCACGCGACCTCGGAATCGGGAATGTATTCGTACGGTCTCGAATCGTTCTATTATAAGTGGCTGCAAGACTGGCGCGATTGCCAGCGCGATTTCACGGAAGGCGAGTGGAACGGCTGGCTTCCGAATACGGCGCCGACTTACTGGGGCGGCGGCGGACCCTCTTGGGGCGGCATTGTCATAACGCTTCCTTACACGTATTATCTCCAGTACGGCGACACGCGTATTCTGGAAGAGAATTTCGAGATGATCGAGCGTTGGCTTGCCTTCTTGGAATCGCACGTTAAAGACGGCCTCCTGCAGAAATACGGCGACGAATGGAAATTCCTCGGCGACTGGCTCTGGCCCGGCGCGCCCGACGGACCGAATTCGCACACGCCGCAGGCGCTCTGCTTGAATAATATGTATCTCGTCTTTAATCTGAAGACGGCGGCTAAGATCGCGCGCGTTATTGGGCGCAACGATCGCGCGGAAGAGTGGGAAAAGCTCGCCGAAGTAACCCGCGAAGCGGTCAATAAGACTTACTTCAAAGCGGACGAAGGTTCGTATCACGACGACGCTCAGGCGGTTCTCGGACTCGCGCTCCTCGCCGGTATTCCCGCGACGGACGCCGACGCCAAACGCGTTGCCGAACGACTCGACAAGGCGGTTCTGGTTGACTCGAAGGGGCACGTCGGCGCGGGCATTACGGGCGGCGGCCTGCTCTTCCGATATCTGCGCGGCGCGAATCGCAACGATCTGGTCTATTCCATGATGAAGCAGACGGAGTATCCCGGCTGGGGCTTTATGCGCGCGCATGACGCGACGACCTACTGGGAAGCGTGGGAGCTTGATCGTCCCGGTCACTCGTTGCTGCACAGCTCGTACCTGTTCCCTGTCGCGTGGTATGTTTCCGGCGTTTTGGGAATCCAGCGCGATCCGGAGGTTCCCGGTTTCCGGAGCTTTGTCGTTCGTCCTCCGCAACTCTCGGAAACGGATCTAGAATCCGCGAAGGGCTACTACAAGTCGATTATCGGTACGATCGAATCGTCGTGGACGAAGACGAAGGACGGTCTCAGCATGACGGTCGTCGTTCCTCCGAATACGCAAAAGGCGACGATTTACGTGCCGACGGCGGCTGGCAAGAAGGTCAAAGCGACGCCGTCTGAGGGACCGGTTTTCGTCGGAGAAAAGGACGGGTATACGGTCTACGAGGTTGGTTCGGGCTCGTACCAGTTCGAGCAGTAGTAAACCGATTGACGTCTATTTCTGACCTTTAGCGCAACGGCGCCCTTTGAACTTCGGCTTCAAAGGGCGCTTTTTTGATTTGATCGCGGTATCGGTCTAGACAAGGACCCCGGAAAAATGTACAATACAAGGGCGATTTTAACGCAAACTCCCCTCGGCGGGGCGTGGGATGGATCAAAACAATAACGCGATGAAAGAAACCATGAAAGACGATAGAGCGGAGACGAACGGACGCAAGGAAGATCTGACGGCAAAGTTGCAGACGTTTACGCGTCGTCGATCGTTCTATTATGTGCGCACGCTACTCTTTAGCGCGGCGCTCTTCTTTGTCGTTTATTATCTCGCGTTTGCGATCAAGACGGACGGGTTTGAGCTAACGGGCGTCTCGCGGCTAGGTTTTCAGCAGTCCCTTATCTTCATCAAGACGGTCGGCTGGGTTTTGGCGATTAAGCTTTTCGTTATGATTGCGCGCAAGACGTATCGGCACATCGGCTATTACGCGACGTTGCGCGATCTGCGTTCGATCATGGTCGACTCCGTCCTTTCGTTCGCGCTCATCTTCATATTCTTTGCCGTCGTCAATAAGGCGAGACTTGGAACCTATTCGCCAATCTTCGAGTTTGACGTTACGCTTACCACGTTGCTTCTCGATCTTATTCTCACAATTATGGCGCGCGGCGGCGTTCGCATGACGAGTCGATTCTTTAAAGAGTCCGTACTGCCGCGACTTGATCCTGAATTCGACGAAGAACCCGCCTTCCTCGTCGGCGCCAATAGTTCCGGCGCGCACGTCGCCAATATTATCAACACGCAACACAGCATTGGCTACCAGGTCGTCGGATTCCTTACGATCCACGATTACAAAGTCAAAATGAACGTCGGCGTTCTGCCCGTCGTCGCCCACGTCGACGATCTTGTCGACGCCTGCAATCGGCTCGACGTCAAGACGGTTCTCTTCATTGCCGG
>CADCOO010000232.1 GCA_902803085.1 uncultured Planctomycetota bacterium | reverse complement strand
GCCGAATTATTCAGTTCGTCTTCGTTTTCGTCGTTGGAATTGTCAAAAGTATCGTCGTTGTCTGCCAAGGGACTGCTCCTGGTATTGCTAACCCGGCGCGCGCGGCGCGTCGTCCAATTCTACGTTCGTTCCAGCGCGTTTCAGGGGCGCTAGACGTCATTTCTCTATTGTACCCAATTGCGTCAAAAAGGCAACCGGTCGTAGCGCGTCGTTCCAGGCGAAAATAAGGCGTTTTTAGAGCCTTTTAGTCGGCGGTCGACCTAAGGAGGAGCTTTTACCGTCGACAAAAAAGGCCAGGTTCGAAGCAAACGCGTCGAACCTGGCGTGAGAGACTTGAAAAAGCGAGCGGCTAGTTGTTTTTACCGCAGCAATTCTTATATTTCTTACCGCTTCCGCAAGGACACGGATCGTTGCGTCCGATCTTCGGTCCCTTATTGCGAATCGTTTCGACTTTCTTTTCCTTGCTCGCCTCGATCGCGTCGTCCTGTTGGCGCATCGTCTCCTGAACTTCGCGCGAGACCGCCTGCTGGCTCTGTTGCGGACGTTGCGCGGAGTCGGGACGATCAGCGTCGGACCACGTGGAACTAATGAAGTTCTCGTCGAGCTGTTCGACGCGATAGACGTAGTCGGTAACGCGTTCGAAGACGCTGTTCCACATGTCGTCGAAAATGCGCATGCCTTCGCGTTTGTACTCGACCTTCGGATCGACCTGCGCGTATCCTCGGAAGCTCACGCTCGACTTGAGATGATCCATGACCTGGAGGTGATCTTTCCACGCGGCGTCGAGAATGCCGAGAATGAGCGATCGTTCGACCTTGCGCATTTCCGGATTAAAGCGATTCTCGATAATCGACTCAACGCGATTCTCGAGGAGCAAGACGTCCCAATCGGAGAGTTCTTCAACGGTCAGCTTCTGTCCGAGTTCCGCGTTGAGCCACTGGCAGAGATCGGCAAGCGCGGGAGAATCGCGTCGAACCTTCTGAATTGAACTCGACGTTATGCGCTCGTTGCGCGCGATCTTCTCTTCGCGTTTAGCGCGCAGTAAATCGACGTCGATTCCTTCGTCGGCGAAAAGTTTGTCGAGCTTCTCGCGTAGCGTCGCGTAGTACGGCTCGCTCTGAACCGCCGCCTTGCGGCTGACTTCAAAGAGCGTCTCTTCGATCTCGCGGCGCTGCTTATTTTTGAGCTCCTCGAGATCGAGTTCGACTTCAAAGCGACGACGCGCCCAATCGACGACGCCTTCGCGATCGTACCTCTTGCCGTTCGCGTCGCGAATGGTAAAGTGCGTTAGACCGACGAGGACGGGGAAACGCGCTTCGCGTTCCGCGTATCCGGCGAGCGTCTTAGCGCGCGCGAGCGCGCGGAATTCCGACTCTTCAAGATTAATGGCGTCCGATTCGCTAATAACGTCGCCGAACTTATCGCGCAACCAGCGAACGGCGGTCTTTTTGCCGTAATCAGGTTCGAGGAGCGGCGCGCCCGACGAGAGATCGACGCTGTCGCAGAATTTGTTCGCCTTCTCAATGAGGAACTCGGCGACGGAATCGCGTCCGAGCTTTTTGAGATCGACGTCGCGCAGATTCGCGCGCCACCGCGCGTTCGCCGCTTTCGCGAGCGCTTGCCAATTCCATTCCTCTTCCGGCGCGTCTTCGACGAGATTCTCTTCCACGGCGTCGAGCGCAAAGGTCTCCGCCATGCGACGCGCGTAATCGATCGCGTACTCCGCCGCTTCTGCGGCGTTCATGCCGCGGAACTGCTTCGCCTGGAAGTCGACGTTGAGATGGTGCGACGCATACGCCGCGTACGATTCCGCGCCGAAATCAGGCGAGAGGATCTCCGAAAGATGACGATCAAGTTGCGCGTCGATCATTTGGAGAATGAAATCTTTCGTATTGCCGCCGTCGAGAATACGCTGACGATAGGAGTACACGCGTTTGCGTTGCATATCCATAACTTCGTCGTATTCGAGTAGGTTTTTACGAATGTCAAAGTTGAATTCTTCGCGTTTCTTCTGCGCGCCCTCAATACGACGCGTTACCATTGGGCTTTCGATCGCCTGTCCGTCTTCCATGCCGAGTCGCGTGAGGAGGTTCTTAACCCAGTCGCCGGCGAAAATGCGAACGAGATCGTCTTCGAGGGAAAGATAGAACCTCGCCTCGCCGGGGTCGCCTTGACGACCGCAACGTCCGATGAGCTGGAGGTCGATACGACGCGCCTCGTGACGTTCGGTGCCGATGATATGGAGTCCGCCGAGAGAGCGAACAAGCTCGCCTTCCGCCTTCATATGTTCGCGACGTTCGATATCTTCCACGCACGCGCGCCATTCGTCTTGCGGCACGTCGAGACGCGTCGGGTACTTCGTTTGGAAGATCGACCACGCGAGGGTTTCCGGGTTGCCGCCCAAGATAATGTCGGTGCCGCGCCCCGCCATGTTCGTAGCGATCGTAACGGCGTTGAGTCGACCCGCCTGCGCGACGATTTCCGATTCGCGCCCGACGTTCTCCGGCTTCGCGTTCAAGACCTGGTGCTTTATGCCGCGGCGCGAAAGCATTGAGGAGATCAGTTCGCTCTTCTGGATCGAAACGGTTCCGACGAGGATCGGACGCCCTTTCTTGTGAATCTCGGCAATCTTAGCGCGCGGCACTTTGAGCGTCTGACGCTCGCCTTTAGGCGTGAATTGAACGACGTCGTCCTCTTCCTTCTCAATGACGCCGCTCGCTTCTTCGCCGTTGTCGAAAACGAGACGATCCCATTTGTGAATGCGTTCGATTTCGTCGACGACCGCGTTGTATTTCTCTTTTTCCGTACGGTAGATCAAGTCGGGACGCGTAATGCGTTGGACGGGCCGGTTCGGGGGAATAGCGAGCACGTCCAGCTTATAGATCTTCCAGAATTCGCTCGCTTCGGTCATGGCGGTGCCCGTCATGCCGCCGATCTTATCGTAGAGCTTAAAGAAATTCTGGAGGGTAATCGTCGCTAGGGTGCGGTTTTCCTGCTTAACCTGCACGCGCTCCTTCGCCTCGACCGCCTGGTGCAGCCCGTCGCTCCAGGTGCGTCCTTCCATGAGACGCCCGGTAAAGTCGTCCACGATGACGATCTCGCCGTCCTTAATGACGTAGTTCACGTCCTTCTTATACAAATACCGAGCCTTGAGCGCGTTGTCGATCAGGTGCGGCCAGTGCATATTCCCGACCGTATAGAAACTCTCGACGCCCGCGAGCTTCTCCGCGCGACGAACGCCCTCGTCCGTCAGATTCGTCGTGTGATCTTTTTCGTCGACGTTGAAATCGACGTCCTTAACCAACTGCGACGCGATCGCGTCCGCCGCGCGATATTTCGTTACGTCGTCCTGAGCGGAACCCGCGATAATCAGCGGCGTACGCGCCTCGTCTATTAAAATATTGTCGACTTCGTCGATAATCGCGTAGTGCAGGCGCCCTTGCGACTGCTGGACGTCGGGCGGAAAATTCTCGTCGCCGCGTCGCGCATAGCGCATATTGTCGCGCAGATAGTCGAAGCCGTATTCGTTGTTCGTGCCGTACGTAATATCGCAGGAGTACGCGTACTGGCGGTCGGCAGTCGACATATTGCTCTGAATCGAGCCGACCGTCATGCCGAGCGCCATGTAGATCGGTCCCATCCATTCCATATCGCGGCGCGCCAGGTAGTCGTTCACCGTAACGACGTGCACGCCCTTTCCCTCGAGCGCGTTCAAATACGCCGGCAGGGTCGCGACGAGCGTCTTACCTTCGCCCGTCATCATTTCGGCGATCTTGCCTTCGTGGAGCGCCATGCCGCCGATCAACTGCACGTCGTAGTGACGAAGTCCAATAGTTCGTCGACTCGCCTCGCGGCATACGGCGAACGCTTCAACGAGCAGGTCGTCGAGCGTTTCGCCCGCGGCAAGACGTTTGCGAAAGAGCGCCGTCTGATTGCGAAGCTCTTCGTCGGTCATCTGCTGATAATGCGACTCGAGCGCGTTAATCGCCTCGACGCGCGGCATAATCTTCTTAAGTTCGCGCTCGTTCGAAGAGCCGAACATCGACGTTATCTTATTTTCGATCCATTTCGATATCCCGCCGAAAAAATTACTGACGCCGTCTAACGAATCTTGAATGTCCATTTTTAGTATTTCTAATTATGTTATACGCTAATTTAAACTCCAATCGCCAAGCGCGCGAGCCAATCGCACGCGAAGGCGTTCGTCCCCATTCGATAAACGGGGGAAATTAAGGTTATTGTATCGCTTTTAACAGACAAGGTCAAGGGCGATATGAGAGCCGGTAGCATAAAAGCGTGCAAAAGTCGCGGAAAAGAAGACGAAAGAAAGCCCGGCGATTCCTAACGAAAGGAAACGCCGGGCGACAATTTTGAGGAGCCGACGAGAGCGACGTCAATTAGCGTCGGCTATCGGCAAGCTGGAATCAATCGTTCGTATTAAAAGTCCCAGTCGGCGAGGAGCGCGAAATCGAGGGACGTTTCGACGTCAAGCGTGTCGTCCGCGCCGCGATAATCGCGTTTGATTTCGACCTGATTGGCGGCGATCACGCTGTAGAGATTCGCGCCTTCGACGTCGAGCGTCGTGGTATCGCCGAACGCGGCGAACGCGTCGGCGCGCGCCGTATCGTGCAATTTCGCCGTCAAGGTCGAGTAAACCTCGTCGGAATCGTTACCGTAGACGGAGACCTTCGAGAAGTTCGCGAAGTTGCGCGTAAAGGAGCCGTTCGAGAGCGTCGCCTTCGACTCCCAACCTTCAAAGACGTTGGCGCGCGCGCCCGCCGTCGCGACCGCCGTATCCGCGCCGCCAAGGCCGTCGAAGTTCGTCGTCGCAAAGCCGGACGTCGTGAGAATCGAGCCGGTCGCGAACTGGATCGCAGACTGCGTCGCGTCCGTTACGACGGAATCCGCGCCGCGCGTCCCGAAGATCGAAGCCGCAGAGGAGCCCGTTCCGACCGCGTCGAGCGACGCAAAGCCGAACGCCGAGACCGTCGTCTTCGACGTCGATCCGACCGCTGCGGAATCGGTCGCCGCCAACGTCTGGAGATCCGTCAGCGTCGCGGAGTCCGCGCCGCCGCCGGAGGACGCGCGAACGACTCCGAACGAATTCGCCGTAAAGTCGAATCCGGCGCCGACGAACGTCGCGACGGAATTCGTCGCGACAAACGACTCGTCCCCGGCGGAACCGGTAAGAACGACCGTCGCAAGCCCGCCGCCCGTCGCAACCGCGTTCGACACGTTCGACGCCGAGAAGTTGAAGCCGGGAGCCGTTACCGTCGCGCTCTTCGGCGCAAACTCAACGACCGCGTTCGCGGAATTAGCCGCGATCGACAGCTCCGCCGCCGCGCCGGTCGACGCAAACGATTCGATATTCGTCGCGTAAAAGAACTGCGAGCCGGAGATCGTCGCTTTCTTCGCGACCGCGTCGACGTACAGCGCGTCCGCGCCGCCGCCCACGAACTCGATCGAGTCGGCGCCGAGACCGCCGTCGAAGTAGACCGTCGAGACGCCGGAAGGAATCGCTATCTGTTCGCCGTTCACCGTCAAGGAAACGAGCATGCCCTTCGCGTTCGTCTTAACCAAGACGACGTCGTCGCCGGCGGTTCCCGTTACGGACATAACCGACGTATCCGCGTTCGCGCTAACGCCCGCGACTAGCGGCTGCTCGACCGCGCCGCCGAACGGCAGGTAGAAGCCGTTCTTCTGAACGCCTTCGGTGTTCGAATAGCGCATCGCCGTCGCCGTAACCGTCGAATCGACCGTAGTACCGGCAGAGGCAGAAACCAACTTGTAGAAGACGCTGTACGGTCCGATATACGCCGTGTCGGTCTGATTGTTGTTATTATTATTGTTGTTGTTATTGCCGTTGTTATTGTTGTTGTTATTGTTATTATTGTCGTTCGTTTCGTCTTCGATCTCTTCGGCGGCGTTCAAATTCGGGCCGGCCCATGAGACGACGAACTTCGGAACGCCGTTGACCCAATCAAAGACGGCTGCGCTCGGATGGAACTGATTTCCAGACGTCGTCGAGTTAATAATGAACTCGCCTTCGTTGAGCGGAAGCTGTTCGCCATAATTGAAGGTTTGCAGAACTTCAACGCCGTTCTCTTCGCGGAGGATATCGCCCATGATATAGACCGGGTATCCCGCTGCGTTAAAGACGCGGCAGGAGACGCCGTAGTCGTGCTGATTCTGTTTGATATCGGTACTGTTGTTGTAGTTGTACTCTTCCGCGTCGTAGGATTCCCACGCGAAAACGACGCCGTCGTTATTGCACGCGACGGTCGGCGCGCCTTGTACGTGTCGCGTCCAGACGTTGACGCGCGATTCGCCCGTCGTGCCCATGAACGGCAACGGGATTCCGTTCGCGTCGAACTTCTTAACGTAGATATCGCCGCCGTTCCCCTGGATATGGTCGGAAACCCAAACGATATAATACTCGTTCGTATCGTCGTTCGTAGCGATCTGCGGCGAGTACTGACCGTACGCCGTCGTGTCGTTCACTCGCTTAATGTCGCTTCCCGTTGCGAAATACTTGCTGCCGGACGCGCTCGCCGTAATAACCTTCTGGTAAATATTGTACGATCGCGTCGGTTCGTCGTACATCTCCCACGTGCAATAGTAGCGAATTTCGCCGTTTACCGTCATAGGAGCGACGTCGAAGTGCTGGATCGACTTGCCGTCGATTTGCGACAGAATCTTGAACGCCGTGCTCTTCGCCTGACCGTTAAGATCATAGAACCGACCGTACATTTCGTCTGCTTCGACGCCGTTTTCTTTCGAACCTTGCACCCACGTTATGAGCACGAGACCCGTCGCTTCGTTAATCGAGACGTCGCAGTCCCAACAACGCATGCCCTTGGTGCCAGCGACCTGAATCTGCTTCGATTGCGCCTGACCGCCGGGATAGAAGCGCGCGCAAACGCCGTTGAGCGCGTCCTCGCTCTCGCCGATCCAAGTTACGACGATGCTGCCGCCCTCGGTGATCGCGACGTCAGGATCGATCTGGTTACCTTCGGCGTAGGTGTTAACGCGAGTTTCGACGCCCCTAGGACTACCGTCGGCGTTGAATCGACGCATAACGATATCGGATTCGATCCGGTATTCCGTGCCGTCGATAATAATCGTCTCGTAGTATCCGAAGACGTCGCCGGTTCCGGTGGTGGTGTTATTGTTATTATTATTATTATTATTGTTGTTATTGTTGTTATTATTGTTGTTATTGCCGTTGTTCGTACCGGTTCCGAGTTCGTAGAGAACCTGACGCTCGGTAACGATAACGAACCCGTCGTCGTTAGAGACGCAAACCGGTTCGCCTTCGCCGCCGTAGATTCCGGTAAAGGCTTCCGAATCCTTATCGGGAACAATTCCTTCTTCCGGCGTATTGCCGGCGCCGATAATCCAGCGAATGGAGAAGGAGCCGTCCGACTCGCCGTCGTAATCGCCGTCAAGAGTATTCTTACCGGACGCGTCGGCGACTTTATCGGAGAGAGTTAGGATATAGGTCCCGTCGGGCAGCGGTTGCTTGAACAGGATCGCCAATTCGTAGTTGTTCGTGGCGTATTCGTCAGGAACAAAGGACACGACGTAATCGTCGGGATTAGCGCCAATGGAGGCAAGGTAATCCTTGAGCACGGTTTCGGTCGAAGCGTTGTATCCGTAAACGATATCGTAAACGAGGCTCGACGTTACGTTCTTTCCATTGAGGGTAAGCGTCCAGTCGTTATAGTCGATTACGCTCTTAACCGTCTTATTCTCGAGATTCTTATTGCCGCGATAGCCAAAGACGTCGTCATAGTTAAAACTATCGTTCTTAACGGCGAGGTTCATTTGGCCGGTGTACATATACTCGCTAAACGTGTAAACGAGCGATTCAGGACCGTGTCCCGAGGGGAACGTTACGACGTTGTTAATGAGCGAAATGAGGTAACGTTCGTCTTCGGTCGTCGTGTAAGTTGCGTTGGCGCGCGTTACGTACGGAGGAGTCGTGTCGTTCGGGAGCGTAAGCCACCGCATGCATACGACGGATTCCACGTTGTCGTACGGATTCGAGAGGTCGCTCCAGACGAAGACCATGTCGCCGTTCGCGTCGACCGCGACGGAGCCGCCCAGCTGATCGTAGTCGGCAACTTCCATGCCGAGCTCGGCGTATTCCTCTTCAAAGAATCCAAAGCGCGAAACTTGGAACGATTCGCCGTTCTCGACGATATCGCGACTCGTGACAATGACGGCGGTTGCGGTGTTGTCCGTGCCAATCGAGTAGCGCGTCTCTTTTTCCGTAGTGAATTCATAACGACGCGCATAGATTCCAAAGTTGTCGGCAACGTCGGAATTCTCGTCGTTCGACGGATCTTGATAACTTTCGTATACGACGGTGATCTTTCCGTTCGGCGTCATCGCAACTTGCGAGTGAATCTGGTCGTTCGCCGTATAATCGTTCACCTGGAAGACCTTCGAACCGATCGCATAACCGTACGTTTCTTCCGTATAGAAACCGCGCATAAAGACGCCGCCCAAACCGTTATTGGACGCGCCCGTCTGAGCGTCGCCGTTTCCGTCTTGGTTGTAGCCCGTCCACGTAATCACGAAATTGCCGTCCGAGCCCATCGCTACGTTCGACCAAATCTGATTCCCGCGTTGCCACGTCGACGTGTCGACCACAGCGTTGTTATCGTCGTTGTTGTTATTGTTATTGTTATTATTATTGTTGTTGTTATTGTTGTCGTCGTTCTCCGTTACCGTAATTTGGTAGTCGGTGTTCACCAGGAACTCGTCGCTCAGACCGCTCATAACGATCGAATTGATCCAGTCCACGTACGAGGAAATACGAACCTCAACGATGGCGCCAAATCCTGGTGTGACAGGACCTTCGTCAATATTGGCCATATTCGACGTAATTTTGCCCGTCAGCGTGCCGGCGATCTTGCCGTTAATAAGAGCAGGACCGCCAGAGTCGCCGGATCCCGTGCCGGCTTCCGCGTCGCCTAACCCGAGATTGCGAATTCCGTAAGTATTGCCAAAGTAGTCGTTGGCGTACGTGCCGTCGTCGAAGTCGAATAGCAACGTATTCGGATTGCCGACCAGGTCGCTTTCTGCGCCGGTAAGTTCAAAGGTGTTGTGACCAATATGCTTTACGCCGACGGGCAAATTGTCGGGATCCTCCAAATCATATGAAGGGTCGCCGTAGACGCCGTAGCCAACAAACGTAATCGTTTGGCCAAGTTCGTCCGTCCCGGTGTAGAGATCGTAACCTTCCAATTCAGCTGGAGCCTGATGCGCGAGCGTGAGAACGGCGAGGTCGACTTCATTGCCGAATGCGTTGCCCGTATAAGTGGGATGAACGGCTATCGACTCGACCTGGAGCGTAACCATTCCATGTTCCGTTTCGAAATTAACGAACATCGGCGTGTCTTCGATATCCAGAACGGCGCCATTTTCGTCGCACACGACGTGCGCGGCCGTTAAAACGTGGCGACGCGACTTCAGCAACGACCCTGTGCCAAGGCTTTCCCAATCGCCCTCCAATGTGTCGCCGTACGTCACGGCGCAGACGGACTCGTACCCGTCGCCAGCATAAAGCTGGTGGTCGTCGATATTGTCGTTCGAAATAACCTGCGTTTGACCATACTTCTGCGCGGCGAGCGGCATTTCGTCGACCGTAATGACAGAAGAGGAAATAAGGTGATTTGAAACGAACTGACGCGCGTAGATATTCGACTCGACGTTCGAATCAGAGTCTTGGCCCCACGACGTCCATGAAACCACGAACGCGCCGTCGGGTTGCATGCCGATCGATGCGAAGCGTTGATTGTTCTCCGTCGTCTGATTGACGGAGAATTCGACGCCTTCAACGCCCGTCTGAATCATCTCGACGTTCACGCGCAAATCTTTACGGTTCGTCGTCGCCTCAATGAGATTGATGTAGCGAGCCGTGTAGGCGCCTTTAAACTCGATCGAAATTTCGCCCGCGCTACTTACGCCAACCGCAAGATCGTATTCCGTAAACGCGGGATCGACCTTCTGGATCGCTTCAACCAATTTCGCCTTGATATTCTTGGCGTTCGTCTGCATTTCGACCGAGAGGTCGACCGTCGTCTTAACCGTCTTGAAGACGCTCGTTCCGTCCTTAAGAAGCTCCAGATCGAGCGAAAGCTTTAACTGGTCGCCTTGAACGTTGATCGAGTCGGCGAACAGAATGCGTTGCACGGTGTTCGAGTAACCGTACGAGAAGCCGTTCGCAACAAATCGGCGTCCAAAGATTCCCCAGCCGCTGCCGTCTTGGTCATAGCTTTCCCACACGACGACGATATCGCCGTCGGAGTCCATCGCGACTGAGGCATACTGCTGATCGTTGTCCGTTTCAACGTTCACGCGAGTCGGAGAAGTACTATTGCCGTTCACCGCCATTTGACCGCCGTTGAACGCGTACTTCTTGATAAAGACGTCGCGATCGCCGTTCTTCTCGCCGCTAACGATCATATCCCAGACGACCGCGAAGTTGCCGTTGTCGTCCATCGCGACGGAAGCCTGACGCGGATCTTGACCTGCGACCAAAACGCCGTTCTCATACGTATTTTCCGATTCCTGAACGACGATCGGTTCGCTCGCGCTATGTTCCATGTCGATAATCTGCTCGCGATTGCCTTCGCCGTTCGTAACATACAACGCGCGATAGGTGCGGGCGTAAACGGTTTTCGTTTGAACGCCGTTGCCATTCTCGTCGAGATCGCCGGTCGTTTCGACCCAGACGACGACCGAATTGCCGTTCGAGTCGGACGCTACCGACGTCGCGGTATTCGGTCCGTAGTCGCTCGTGTCTTCGAGAATCGTCGAGCGCGTTACCTGGCGAATCGTCTCGCCGGACTGCTCCGCTTGCAGAATCGGATCGCTCGACGCGTCGCCGATCGTCTCCTCGCCGTGAACCTTCTCGACCGGAATGTAAGAATTATTGTACGGGAACTGAGAATCATATTCGAACGCAAGCGCTTCGTTGAGCGGAATTACGTTGAAGCTGCATTCCCAATCGTGGCCGGAGTAACCGGCGGCGCTGCCGTCCGACGCGTACCCTTGAGCGTAGAGACCGTTGCGCGCCGTATCCTGCGTCATAGCGGTGCAGACGACCGTGTAGTTGCCGTCGTTCAACTCAAACCCGTCCGCAAGGCGAACGACCGCTTCCCAACGATTCGTGCCGTAGGCGAGCGCGCCGCCATTAATGGAACCGACGGGATTGCCGTTTTCGTCGACCGTGTCGCGCGCAAGACCTTCGGACTCGTTCATACCGAACATAATGCTTTCGATCGCGCCCGGAATAATAACGCCGTCTTTCAGGATGTGCCAATTCGAAGGATTGTCGACCGCGTGCTGATTGTTGTACGACGTGCCGTCCATCGTAATCATGTTTTCATTGAACGCGACGACGAAGTCCTTGATCGCCGACGTTACCGTTTGACCGCTGTCGACCTTCTCGCCGTTTGGCAATGAGAAGTTCGTTACGATCGGACCCGCTGTGTCCGTCGACTCGGCAAACGAGCGCATGTAAATGTGCGAGAATTGCGTGTCAAGCGTATTGCCGATCGAAGGAAATACGTCGGAGCGCTTCGTGGCGTTCGACTGAGTCTGCATGCCCCACACGACCGCAACGTCGCCGTTCGACGTCTCCGAAACGTGAGGATGCGTCTGGAACGTGCCCGTCGAACCGACGCGCTCAACCGCAAAGCCGGTATAGTAGCTGTAATTCGCGTTTTCTATCGATTGATCCGAAAGATTAAGCGTCGTGTTGCCGCGAGAAATATAGAGCGGCGTGTCGTGCAACGCGTTTTGCGCCGTTACCTGAAGAATTACAAAGTCCTCGACCGTGCGCATTCCGGTGTACGTTACGTTGTCTTCCGTGTAGCTGTACGAATATTGGAACGGCTCGACTTCAACGTCGATCTCGCCGTACGTGCCGCGATAGAACTCATATTCGTCCGCGCTTACGTAGCGCACGACAAAGCAATTGTCGTAATCGCCGCACATCGCCAACCCGTTAAGAGCCTCTTGAACCCCGTCCGCCATCGCCGTCAAACTGGGAATGCCGTTCGTGTAATACGAGCCAAGATCGAGGTCGATCGTCTCCGCCGTCGCCGGAACCTCGACGCTACTGCGGTCGGTAAGACGACCGATTTGGAGCGACATTGTCGCGGCAGACACGTAGTACGCCGGCAGCGAAATGTAGAAGCAAGCGTTCGAACCGTTGCGATAGCCGCTCACAGCGCCGTAGGAGACGAGCGGAGAAATCGTCGTCGTCGTCGGGGTCGCTTGGTTGTTGTTATTATTGTTGTCGCCCGACGAATTGTTGTTATTAGAACTCGAACTCGACGCCGCCGACGCGTACGCCGTTTGCGCGTAGTTGATGAAGCTAATATCGTTGCCGTTATTGCGAAGCGGGGAGAGAAGCGTTTCGAGAACGGCCGTTAGACGCATGAGCTGCTCGTCCGTCGCCTTCTCTTTTTGCGCGACGGCCATGAAGAATTTGACGTAGGAGTCGACGTCGATGCAGTCGCCTTCGCGCAACGTGTACACCGCCGTCTGCGAGCCGTCGTTAATAAGCTGTCCGTCTTCGTCGTAGCCCCAACCGAGCGCTAGTTTGACATACTTAATGAGGTCTTCGTTTTTGCTTTCGTAAGAATACTTCTGACCGCGATAGAACTGCTTGTTCTCGTAAACGAGGTTGTTGTCCTCGAAATCGCTCCATTCAATTTGGATATTGGTCGGAGGCATAAACGCAAGAACAGCCGCGTCGTTAAAGACGGAGGCCTCCATGTGAATGTCGGGACCAAAACCTTGGAAGGCGAGGAAGACGTCGCCGTCCGCGTCGAGACCGACCGACGGACGACCTTGATCGTTCACGTCTTCCCAGTTCGTCGTCATGATCTGCGTCGCCTCGTGCGTTACGCTGGCTATGTGCTGATCGACGTATTGGCCGGCCGCCTGCGAACCGCTCGCGTTATCGTCGTTGTTCGTTCCGGAGTTGTTGTTATTATTGTTATTGTTGTTGTCGGTCGTCGTCGTTACGACTGATTCAAACGCGTTCTGACTATCTTCGTCCGCAACGGTAGCGATTTCGTAAACGCTGAGCACGACGTCCGTCGCGGGATAAGCGTCGTTTCCGGACGCGTCGCTAGCGGCCTGGACGGTGTAAGCGAGACCATAGCGGTTATTGTAGTCGAAATCGACGCTGCCGCCAAACGCGTTGCTCGCCACAAGGTCCGCGTCGACGACGAAAACGGAGCTCTGCGGTTCCAAGGTCGAGTGGTAAAGATTGGCGCCGTGGTTCCACATAACGACCGCAAAACCGTCGTCCCCCATGCCGACGTGAGCCGGACCATAGTGGTTCGTACTAACCTGACTGCTGTCAAACGTTATGTCGCCCGTTATCGGTTGCGCCACTTTATTGAACTGACGTCCATAGATACCGCCGAAATAGGAATTATCTTGCGCAAGATAGGTCCACGCAACGAGGAAGTTGCCGTCGAGATCGGAGGAAATGGCGGGGTCAATTTGTTGACCGTTAAGAGAAGCGTTGACGACAAAAGCGTCGGCTAGCGGACGAACGCATTGGACTTTCGTCGCTTCCGCGCCGTACGCGTAGGGATCGGCGACGAAGTCCGTACTGTACGCCGTGCTCGGAGGTTGATAACCGAGCTTGCCGTCCGTCGTGCCGTTGTCGTAAAACGTCAAGGTATCGTAGTAGGGATCGCTTTCTTCAAGATAGCCCTGGACCCCAAATCGACGCGCCATAATGTCGGTCGCGTTGTAGCGATCTAACGCGTCGGAATTCTCGTTTTGCCACACGACGACAAACGTGCCGTCTTCGGCAATCGCTACGTCCGGCTTCGACTGCGCCGTGCG
>CADCOO010000231.1 GCA_902803085.1 uncultured Planctomycetota bacterium | reverse complement strand
GGTCGGTAGAAAGATAATAACGAATAGCGCGGCGAAAAGAGATTCGGAACCATTCAAAAGGGGAACGAGCCACAAAAGTCGGTAGATCGCAAAGAGAATTGCGGCGGGGAGCGCCCAAAAGCCGGAACGTTCCTTTGCATGGAGTCGACGAACGTGAACGGAAAAGGTCGGCAGGATCGTAACGACGTCGGCGACGAGCCAAACGCAGAAGAGCGCCTCGTAAACCTTTGCCGGTAAAAAATCAATCGCAAGGAGTCCGATCCAAACGAAAAAACTGGAGACGACGCCTATTCGGAAATAAAGCCAACTATTGAAATCCTCTCGAGTCGCCGTTCCGCCAAAATTAAAATACCCTCGAAACCCGAGCCCAACCGCATGCCAGAAACTTCTAGGGCGCGGCGACCCTTGATCTTGAACGCACGGTGGAGTCTCGCGACAATATGCAAAGAGCTTCAACGGCGTTCCGCAGATTGCGCAAAGATAGGCGTCGTCTAAATTTGACCAACCGCATTTTCCGCACGTCTTCATTGTTCGCCCTTCTTCTTCGTCTTCTTATCCATTGCGACCGTCGCTCTCCTTATCCTCAAGCGACAATTCTACTCGCTATCGCGAAAATAATATTCGGTCGTCGCGCCCAGAACGATCGTCGTCGGAAGAATTGATATAACGAGGTAACCGGACGCATGATACGGCCCGCGAACGATAAGATCAATCCATGGGATCCGCCATAACGTAAAGGCGATCGCGGCGGGCAGAATCCAAAAGCCGGATTTCTCCTTATCGTGAAGCCTTCGAACGTGAACGGCAAAGGTCGGTAGAATCGTCGCGGCGTCCGCAACGATCCACGTCCAAAAGATCGCGTCGGTAATCGTCTCATTGAGGAGTAAGAGCTCTCCCGACGCCAAAGCGCAAGGAACGAGCACGCTTAAGACGATCGCTATGCGAAGGACCATCCAGCAACGGAATTCGTCTGCGCTCGCCGCGCCGCTGAAATTCGCGCAGTTCTTAAAGCCGAGACCAATCGCATGCCAAAAGCCGTTAATTTGAGGAGAAACACGAACGCGCGTCGTCTTCTCGCGTTCAAATATAGTCGAACGATTCAACGGCGCGCCGCAGACTGCGCAAAGATAGGCGTCGTCTAAATTTGCGCGACCGCAAAGCTTACACGTCTTCATTAGTCGTTCCCTTTCCTTCCGCCGCCGGCTTGCGCCGACGAGGATCTGGTCCGTACTGATTATCGCCGGGCGTTCCAGGGCGCGACATGACGACGACCGCGAAAATCAGCAATACGAGATCGGCCGCGCCGCATACAATCGGAACCGCAGCGCGGTAGATCCATTCCAGCTCGCGAGGCGGATTATCGCCCAAAATAAACCACGAGATAAACGACGCGGGCAAGGCTAATAATTGTGTCGCGACGCAACAGACGAGGAAGATTCCGCCTGAAACGCCCGAGCGATTCATATCGTGCAACCTCCTTACGACGACCGCTATAGTCGGCAAGGCGAAGACCAGCGTCAAGAACGGCGGCGCCCCCGCTGCGCCCAGCCAAGCAAATCGAAAACCCATCCTGCCGACATATCCAATCGGCGCGGCAAGTAACGTTTGAACCAGGTAAAATAGAAAAATGAAGGCTATCCAACGCCAGAATTCCAAACGTGTTGCGCGACCTTCAAAGACGGCGTACTTCCGAAAGCAGGTCGCGATCGCGCTCCAGAATCCAGGGTTCTCCGACGGCATGTCGGCAAGCCTACGGTAGTTAGGAGTCCCTTCGTCGTTCGGTTTCGCGCCCCAGCAATCTGGACAGAGGCTCCAGTCTGATTCGAGTTGGCGGCCGCAAGTCGGACAGGTTCTCATGATTGCCTCCAATCAACGAGTTACGCGTTAGTATTATCGCATTCTCTAGGGTCTTCGCCGTACTTGTTCGCGCCGACTTCGCCTTCCTTTATCATGAAAAAGAACGCAATCGTCGTCAATAGTATTGAGACGATCGTCTCAAAGCGGACCATGATCTTGAACAAAATCCCGTCGTTCGTATCATACAAATGATCTATCATATATTGCGAAATAGCAATGTGAGAAATAAGGAGCAATAACTTCGCGACATAGTACAGGATCGTCCAAACGCACGAAAATCCCGCGTCGTGCAAGCGACGCACGGAAACGGCAACGGTTGGTAGAAAAAGCGCCAGGGTAAAAGGACGCGCTAGTGTTCGTATTATCGAAGATACCAACGCGATGCGAAAGAGCGAGTTAACATAATTCGGCGAATCGAAAACGACGTGCAAACGAATTAGATAAGCTTCCGGCGTCCACGACTTTGGCAACGACGCCCAAAGTACGGATTCCAAAAGGCCGACTAGCCAGCAGAATAAAATCCAATACCAGAATTCCGAACGACTTGCGCGCCCCTTAAAAGAGACGTACTTGCAAAAGCAGGTCTTAACCGCGCCCGCAAATTGTGATAGCGGCGAATTGATTCCGACGATCTTACGACTTACGGACTTCCCGCAATTCGGACATTCGAG
>CADCOO010000230.1 GCA_902803085.1 uncultured Planctomycetota bacterium | reverse complement strand
TCCGCGTTCGCTTGCGCTTCCTTCCTACGACGCAACGTCAGGAACGCCGCGCGCGCGCCAAGATCGAGGATCGTCCAGATCAGAACGAGCGCGAGCAGGTAGCGGGTCCAGTCGGGGTAATAGCGAGGATTCAAATAAAAGAACGCCGACTTTATGAAGTAACGCATGGAACTGGAACCGAAAACGGCGATCGCGATTCCAATCGCCAGAATCCAAAATTCCGGCTTCTTGAGCTTGCTCGGTCTCGAATGAGTTTCTTTAATTGACGTCATTTGTTCTATTCGTCTGTTTGGTTACCTTGTTGCGATTCGTCTGCCGATTCGTCGTTGGCGCCGTCCTCCCTTTTCTCGCGCGGAGGTAGGTCAACCTTGGGATCGACGCGATAAACGTATATTGAATAGCCGATAATCGTTTTTGGCGATATTTCCCAGAGATAACGATAGTGGCAATCTTTTGTATAGAGTTCGTTGACGCTAATCGCAAACCAATACGGCTTGGATTCGCTTGGCCCGGAAATCTGACCTTCAAATTCCTTCTTAATTTCGTTATGCCATTCGCTCCATAATACGAGAACAAGCCGATCAATATCAGAGCGATTGCGCAACCATTGATCTAAGCGATATTCCTCGACGCCCCAATCGACGTTAGAGTCGATAAAATGGCGCGGCGCCGCGTAGCAGCCGCAGGTTAGCGCGCGTTTGATTCGCGTTATTGCGTTCGCATTCGACGGAAGCTCGGGAATGCGCGCGTGGTCTTTTGACGGATTCAGTAATGGCGTTAGTTCGTTAAAGTACGATATTTCATGAGGATAAGTCGCAAGAATGCCGACGACGTTCCATGACGCCGCTAAGACGACGAACGTCTGAAGCGCTCGTAACTTCTTACCAGATAGGTTATTTGAAATTACCGACGAAAAGAGGCGACCGACGCGGCACGTCGCGACGAAGAAGGTCGGCAGCGCCGGGATCATATACCGCGAATGAATCGAAAAGCCGGTCTGCGAGCTCACAAAGAGAAAGATTACGACGCCAGGAGTCCACAAAACGAGCTCGTCGCGCCAGCCGCGCCGATACGCGCCGCTCGACGTCGCAAGGACAAGCGCGAGCAGGAAAAGGATCAGCGCGCCGAGCGGCGTCTTGAGAAGAAGCGCGTCCGCATAAAAGAGAAGCCAGCCGCGCTCGCTCCAGTCGCCGCGCCAGTAGGATTTCATTCCGCTTTCAAAATCAAGACGCTGCGTGTCGATTCCCAACACGTAATTATACGGCAGCGGAACCGGAAGTTTCGCCAGCGGCGTATCCTTAAATCGGTTCCCGCCGCGTCCTTGGACTTTGTCGTACGAATCCGCGCCCGAAAAGAGCGCCGTCTCAAATCGATATTCCCCGAGCGGAACGAAACTACGCTCAAAGAGGTACCCCATATTGATTACAACGACGCTCATTACAAAGACGTAAATCATGAGCGCGCAGAACTCCTTGAACCACGCGCGCAACCCGGCGCGACACAGATCGCGACCGCGATAGATCAGCCAGAGAAGGAAGAAGATCGGATACAAAACCAGCAGCGTGTACTTACACAACTCCGCAAGTCCCAGGAGAATACCCGACGCCAGTAGCGCCGTCCTATTCCGACTCGCTAGCCAGTAATGAAAGACGCCGACCGTCGCGATTCCAAGCGCCGCCGAAGGAACGTCAGGACAGACGAGTCTGCCGAACCCGAGAACGTACGGCGAAAAGACCCAAAGACCGCACGCAAAGAGACCCGCGACGTCCCCGAAGAGCCACCGACCGTAATAGAAGCACGCGAGCGCGCCGACGAGCGAAAAGATAAGCTCGCAGACGCGTCCGAGTCGAAGACAGAGGAAATGATTCTCGTTATGCTCAATAAACCAACTGCCGGCGCCATATTCGGTACGCGCAAAGGGCGCAAGATTAAGCGAGGCGCGATCCGGCGCGGCGGCGCCGAGCGCTCTCGCGGGCAGAGCGCCGATCATATCGGGCAAGGGCGGATTGACGCGAAAAATCGAGAAATCGCCGCGCGCGAGCTTAACGAGCCCGGAGGCGAGCCGACCGTGCTCGTTATAGGCGTAGGAATCGCTCCAGAGCGCGACTAGTTGCAATAGAATCATCGACGCGCAGAGCGCGACGAGCGCGACGCGCGTCGCGCCGCAAACGCGCCGCGTTCCTTCTGTTCCCTTGACTTTCGATTCTGCGTTCTCGACTCGTTCGTCCATCGTCTCGCCGCTCCTTTCCGCAATGGCGTTTAGAAGGAAACCGCTTCCCCGCCGCTCGCCGTGCTCAACGCGCGCCAGAGCTTGCGGTCGACCGTATCGCCAAAGTATTTTACCGCCCCGTCCCCTAACGCCGCGTTCACGCCTCCAGCGTGTCGACTTCGCGCCGACATACGCACCTCCCACGACCCGCGCGAGCTTGTCTCGACCGTGCACGGCGCGCCGAGCGTTACCAATTTATCAGGAGAATGGCAATAGGCGGGACTCATAACCTCGTCTGGATACTCGCTATTCGGTTCGTAGTAGCATGAAAAGAACGCCGCGTCTCCGCGATAGACCCCGCCGCGAATGTCCGATTCTTCCGCGCTACGTTCAAGGTCGTTGAACGTCTGAATCGTTTCTGAAAACGCAAGCGTATTCGAGAGTCCGTCTTTAACCGACGACAACGAAACCATCCCGACGTTCGTCTGAAAAATCGACGCGCGCTCCTCATGACTACCTATCTCCATGAGCATCCCGAAGAGCGCCGAGTTCTTCTCAACCACGTCCCGAGAATCGCCCCCTTGACCCTGCAGCGCCCAATAGTCCGGGGACCAGCCGAACTGCGCGTCCCCTTTGTATCCTATCGCCGTCGCGCCCCCGCACGCTACGTAGCTTACCTTCGGGTACGTTTTATTCGGTCCCTCCATATAGAAGTCGTTCTCTAAGTCCGAAGGACAATTGTACGTCGGAACGCGCGTCTGCCACGCGAGACGATTCTGCTCGCGCGAATAGCGCCCTCCTTCGATCTCGTCGTTCGGGTCGTAAACAAACCCGTCGGGACCCGTCTTCGACCCCGCCGGGCAGTATCCGACGCTCATCTTCGCGTAGAGGTTCTGCTGCTCGATATAGGGCAGAATAAAGGTCGCCCAAGTGAGAAAATTCCACTCGCGCGCGCCGCGCGGAAGACGTCCTTTATGCGCGTCCGCATGAAGTTGCACGCTCAGACCTAGCTGGCGCAAATTATTCGCGCACTCCGACCGCCGCGCCGCTTCGCGCGCCGCCTGCACGGCGGGCAATAATAAGCCGATTAACATGCCGATTATGCCGATTACCACCAGTAATTCCACAAGGGAAAATCCGCGTCGCCGCGCGACGCCTTGAAGTTCTACGTTCTGTGTCATTCAAATTTCTCCTAGGCGTGGGAATAGGAACGTTTGGCAATATTTTACAGAAACGCGCCCTCGCTTGCAAGCGCTAGCAAGGACGCGGTTCCTTTATTATCGACGCCGTTATATAACGCGACGTCAGCGATGGGCAATCTTACGGTCGACGACGCGCTACGCAAAGCGATACTTCGAAACAGAGTCAAGGTTCTTCGTCTCTATCGTTGACTTCCGTAGCCTCTGCGTCAGAGGCGCGGTTGGAATTCTCTTCGGGAAGAGAACCCGCGTTTTGCGCGTCCTTACTGGAAGAATCTGCTTCTTCAACGTTCGTCTCTTCCTCGGCGTTGCTCTCGTCCGCCTCGTTCTCTGGCGGGAGCGGCAATGGATTCGGTATCGAAGCTAAGATTCGCGCCTTGCGCATCGCCATGCCGCGACTTTCTGAAATGAGATACGTTACGCTCTGATCAAAGTC
>CADCOO010000229.1 GCA_902803085.1 uncultured Planctomycetota bacterium | reverse complement strand
TTCCGGGTCGGCGACTCGATTATTATCCTAGTCGAGGCGCAGTCGACCTGGTCGGTCAATATTATCGTGCGCATGCTCTGCTACCTCGCGGAGACCTATAAGAGCTACTTCGCCGAACGGGAAATCAGCCTCCACAACTCGGTCAAAGTCAAATTGCCGCGCCCGGAACTGTACGTCGTCTATACGGGCTCGCGCCGAAAGCGCCCGGAAAAGATCACGCTCAGCGAGGAATTCTTCGGCGGCGAGAAAACGGCGGTCGAAGTCGAGGTCAAAATCCTCTACGGCGACAAGCCCGGTAATATCGTAAGCGAATATGTTGAATTCACCCGAATATTCGATCGACAAACAAAGAAATACGGACTCACGCAGAAAGCAATCAAGGAAACGATCCGCCTCTGCTACGAAAAGAAAATACTCCTACGCTTTCTCCAAAAACGGGAGGTAGAAATTATGACGATAATGGACGCAACCTACGAACAAAGAATCGCCAATAAAAACCTGAGAAAAAGGGAAAGAGCCAAAGGAAAAGCCGAAGGAAAAGCCGAAGGAATAGCCGAAGGGGAAGCCAAAGGAAAAGCCAAAGGAAAAGCCGAAGAGAAGATGGCGATCGCTAAAAACCTGATCGCAATGGGGAGTCTAAACTACGCCTCAATTGCGCAGGCGACCGGGCTCTCCGTTGAACAAGTCGCCCAAATTGCAATCCCCTAGCTCGTCCCAGGCGCGCTCGCTCCAAAAACGGGAGGTAGAAATCATGACCGTCTGGGACGCAACCTACGAACAAAGAATCGCCAATAAAAACCTGCGAAATAGGGAAAGAGCCAAAGGAAAAGCCGAAGGAATAGCCGAAGGAATAGCCGAAGGAATAGCCGAAGGAAAGGCCGAAGAGAAGATGGCGATCGCTAAAAACCTGATTGCAATGGGGAGTCTGAATTACGCCTCAATTGCGCAGGCAACCGGGCTCTCCGTTGAACAAGTCGCCCAAATTGCCGCGTCCTAGACGCGGCGCTCCGCCAATAATCAACCATGAAACGTCAAATTTACGCCGACCACGCTGCGACAACCCCGCTCGACCCAGTCGCGCTCGAGGCAATGACCCCCTTCCTGCGAGACCAGTTCGCCAATCCGTCCCAGCCCTACGCGTTCGCGCGCGCCCCCAAACGAGCGCTCGCCGACGCGCGCGAAAAGATCGCGCGCGCAATTAACGCCGAGCCCGACGAAATCGTTTTTACCTCCGGCGCTACCGAAAGCGACAACTGGGCGATTCACGCCGAATTCCTCGACGAATCCGCGAACTGCAACCGAGACGCCGTCGTCGCCTCGGCGTTCGAGCATCACGCCGTGCTCCGACCGCTCGAAGTCGCGCGACGGCGCGGACGAACCGCCGCCCTCGCGCACCCCGATCGAAATGGAATCGTCGCGCCCGACGCGCTCGAGACCGTCCTGCAATCGCTCGCACGTCCGGCGCGCGTCGTCTCCGTTATGACCGCCAACAACGAACTCGGCGCGCTTCAACCGATAGCGGCGCTCGCCGAAGTCGCGCGGCGTTACGGCGCGCTCTTTCATACCGACGCCGCGCAAGCCGCCGGACACGTTCCGCTCGACGTCAAGGCGCTCGACGTCGACCTCATGTCGGCGTCCGCGCACAAGTTCAACGGACCAAAGGGCGTCGGATTCCTCTATATTAAGCGCGGTCTCGCGCTCGCGCCCTGGGCGTCGGGGGGCGGTCAGGAGTCCGGACGCCGCGCCGGGACGGAGAACGTCGCCGGTATCGTCGGCATGGCGACCGCGCTCGAACGCAGCGTCGCCGAAATGGTCGAACGCAACGCAAAACTCAATCGCATGACGCAAACGCTCCTCGCGCGACTGCGCGAATCCGACGTCGAATTCGCCGTCAACGGCGCCGGATCAGACCAAACGCTGCCCGGCTTAATAAGCCTCGCGCTGCCCGGCTTCAGCGCCGAAGCGCTCCTGCACCGTTTGGACCTCCTCGGCGCTATCGTCTCCGCCGGCGCCGCGTGCGATAGTAAACGAACCGAAATTTCCCACGTCCTGCAAGCGATTCGACTCGACCGCAATCTCGCCGAAGGGACGATTCGCATCTCGTTCGGCGCGACCAACCCCGAAGAAGACGCGCCCGAGCTCGCCGACGCTATTGTAAAAATCGTACGTTCGCAGAAGGAAAACGCGTAACGTTAAAATTCCGCCCGCGTCTTGACAAATCGCGCGCTTTTGCGTACCCTGAAGCGCGCGCGGATAAAGTCTGCCGAGGAGGTTGAATTGGGTCAAATCGACATAGCAATGCGACAGTTTACGAGTCGCAACGACGTCTTTTGCGACGTCTTAAACGCGAAGATCTTTCGCGGCAAGCAGGTCATTAAGCCGTCGGAACTCGAACGCGTCGATCCCAAAGGACTGTTTTACGATCTCGAGGGAAGAATGCGCGAACTCGAACGCGACGTCGTGAAGTTCTGGCGTAAGGGCGGCGTGATTCTATCCCTATTGGGACTCGAAAGCCAGACGCAGATCGATCCCGACATGGTCTTTCGCATGTTCGCCTACGACGGACTCGCCTACCGTGAACAGCTGCTTAATAAGGAGGAAACGCGGCGATTTCCCGTCGTTAGCTTCGTGCTCTACTACGGAACGACGCCGTGGACGCGCAACCTAACGCTCCGAGAAGCCGTCGAGTTCCCACAACAAGACGGGGAAGCGCTCGCGAAGTATTTTAACGACTACGCGCTCAATCTTATCGATATGACAAAGTTCGAACGCGAAGACGTGGAACTCTACTCCAGCGATTTCCGCTTCTTCTCCGAGTCGCACTATTTCAGAATGCATCCTGATATCCGCGTTCCAACGCCCCCGGGAGTCATTACCGACCGCAGAACGACCGCCGACGTCGTCGCCGCCGTCTACGGCAATGAAGCCGTGCCCGAAATGTTAAAAACAAAAAACAACTATCAAGGAGAGATCGCCATGAGCGCAGCGTTTGCCGACCTAGTGGAAAAATTGGAAAAACGAGGAGAAGAACGAGGAGAGAAACGAGGAGAGAAACGAGGGGAAAAACGAGGGGAGAAACGAGGGGAGAAACGAGGTATCATTCTTGGAAAGCGTGAAGTAGCGCTCCAATTAAAAGCGGATAATTATCCGTTCGACGCCATCGTTAGAGCGGTTAAACTCGATCCGCAAATTGTTCAAGCTTGGCTTCAAGAAGA
>CADCOO010000228.1 GCA_902803085.1 uncultured Planctomycetota bacterium | reverse complement strand
GCCTGAAAAGAGCTTGCTACGACCCAAGAAAAGATGTAGCGGTCGCAATAATCAGGGTATAATTACCGTACGTCATCGCGGCGGCGGGCACAAGCGACACATTCGTCTCGTCGATTATCGACGCAATAAGGACGGAATGGTCGCGACGGTAGACTCCATCCAGTACGATCCTAACCGGACGGCGCGTATTGCGCTCCTCGTTTACGAGGACGGCGTCAAGCGCTATATCATCGCTCCGGAAGGCCTCCTCGTCGGTATGAAGGTCATGAGCGGCGATTCTGCGGAACCGCGCGTTGGCAACTGCCTCCCGCTTTCCAAGATTCCGCTCGGCTCCGAAATCCACAATATCGAAATCCGACCCGGTCGCGGCGCGTGCATGTGCCGTTCCGCCGGTTCCAAAGCGACGCTCGTCGCTCGTGAAGAGAAATGGGCGCAGCTCAATCTTCCTAGCGGCGAAATCCGCCGCGTTCCGTCGTCCTGCCGCGCCGTTATCGGCGCCGTCGGCAATGGCGATCACATGAATATCGTGCTCGGTAAAGCGGGGCGCGTGCGATGGATGGGACGTCGTCCTTACGTCCGCGGCACTGCGATGAACCCGATCGATCACCCGCACGGCGGCGGTGAAGGTCGCACCAAGGGCGGTCGTCATCCCGTCTCCCCGACCGGCAAACCGACCAAAGGGACCTCGACTCGTCGCCATAAGAAGCCGTCGAACAAGGCGATTATTAGGCGTAGACGCAGTCGCCGATACGGTTTGCTCAAGTTGGCGTAATTTAGAAGCTAGGACGTTTCGCCGCGCGTACGAGCGCTTGGCTGGTCGCAGGCGAAACGTTGAAATACCTCAGAGAACAAATACGGTAATTTAATGGGTAGATCACAAAAGAAGGGTCCCTATATCGACGCCAATCTCATTGAAAAGATTGAGAAGCTCGATGCGCAGGGCAAAAAAGAACCGGTGAAGACCTGGGCGCGCGCGTCTATGATCGCGCCTGAGTTCGTAGGACACACGTTCCTCGTTCATAACGGCAAGGCGTTCCTCAAAGTCTTCGTAACGGAAGAAATGGTCGGGCACAGATTGGGCGAATTCGCTCTAACGCGAGTGTTCCGCGGACACGGCGGTAAGAACAAGTAATTGAGAGTCGCTAAGATGCAAGATAAAAGAAAAGACACAGAAGAACAAGAGCCGCGTTACACCGCAATTCACAAGTATGCGCCGATTAGCGCGCAGAAAGTGCGCGTCTTCGCGGATCTTATTCGTGGTAAATATGCCGACGAGGCTATGACGCTCCTGGAATGCTATCCGAATCGCGGCGCGCGTATGCTGGAAAAGGTTCTCAAGAGCGCGATGCACAACGCCGAAGACTTGCGCGCTCCCGCGCTCGACGACCTCCGCGTCGCCGAAGTTCGCGTGGACGGCGGTCCGATGCAACGCCGCTTCCGTCCTGGGTCGCGCGGCGCTTCGCGAATCTTCGTACATCGCTCGAGCCACATCAGCGTCGTTTTAAAGTAAATGATTACGAACGACCACTTCGGTGGTCTAGAATTCAATAGGATACGCAAGCATGGGACAGAAAGTTAATCCCGTCGCGTTTCGAGTCGGCGTCTATGAGGGCTGGAAGAGCCGTTGGTATGCTCCTAAGAGGGAGTTCGCGACCCTGCTCGTCGAAGACAAAAAGATTCGCGACTATATTAAAAAGCACAAGGTAAAGGAAGGCGAACGTAAGGGCGAGCTCAGCTTCCCCGGCGTCGCCAAGATCGAGATCGAGCGCACGCGCGACGAAGTTCGCGTTATCGTAACCACGGCGCGACCCGCCGCGATTATCGGTAAGGGCGGTCAGCGCGCCGACGAGCTTCAAGCGGAATTGCAGAATCTCACCGGTCGACGCATTAATCTCAAGATCGAAGAAGAAAAGAATCCTGAACTGGTCGCGCAACTCGTCGCCGAAGACATCGGCGATCAGCTCGTTAAGCGAGCCGGTTTCCGCCGCGTTATGAAACGCGCGATGGCGAACGCGACTGAAAAGGGCGCGAAGGGCGTCAAGATCCAACTCTCCGGTCGTCTCGGCGGCGCGGAAATGGCGCGACGCGAAAAGCAAAATGTCGGCTCGATTCCGCTATCGACGCTGCGCGCAAAGATCGATTACGGCTTCCACGAAGCGAAGATCGCGCAAGGTCACATCGGAATTCAAGTTTGGATAAATCAAGGCGAATATAGCGAGGACGATAACAATGGCGAGAATGCCGAAAAGGGTACTACACCGAAAAATCCAACGCGGGCGTATAAGAGGTAACGCGACTCGCGGTCAAACGGTCGCTTTCGGCGATTTTGGTCTTCAAACCCTCGAAGGCGGCTGGATTAGCGCCGCGACCATTGAAGCTGGTCGTATCGCCGCGCAACAGTACCTTCGCGCCGAAGGAAAGCTCTATATCAGAATCTTCCCCCACAAGTCGATTACGTCGATCCCACTCGAAACTCGTATGGGTAAAGGTAAGGGCGAGCCTGAATATTGGGCGGCTGTCGTTCATCCCGGCACGGTCATGTACGAAGTCGGCGGCGTTCCTGAGGAAACCGCGAAGCTGTGCTTCAACCGACTTGCGCACAAAATGCCGGTCAAATGTCGTTTAATCCGACGCAAGGCAATCTAATCTATTGCGCGTTCAGTCGCCGACGCGTTTCCCGTTCGGCGACTGACGTATGAGTCATACGTCGCAAACCGACGCGCTCAAGGAAAGTCGATACTATGAAGGCAAAAGAAATTAGAGAGATGAGCGCCGAGCAACGCTCCAGCCTGCTCAAAGAAACGATCGAGAAGCTCTACGGACTGCGTATTCAAGCGAATATGGAACGTCTGGACGCTCCGAGCGAACTGAAAAAGGCTAAGCGACTCATCGCACAAATTAAAACAATCGAAAACGAAGGTTAACGATTTACGACGCAAGCGGAAATTCCTGTGCGCTAGAACGCGGTTTTCCGCTTGACGCGATCGAGATCGCACCGCGAGGGAATACATATGCCTAAAATGAAAATGGTCGGCGTAGTCAAGAGCGACAAGACGTCCAAGACTCGTCGAGTTGAAATTCCACGTACGAAGAAATATCCCAAATACGGCAAATACGTTCGCACGCGCACCGTCTGCTACGTCCATGACGAGAACAACGAAACGGCTTGCGGCGACGTCGTCGAAATCGAAGAAAGCCGACCCATGTCCAAGACTAAGCGTTGGACCTTGCTTCGTATCGTCAAGAAGGCTGAGAATATCGGCTAATTTGCGCCCTGGGAATTCACGTTTATAATCTCCTCTGATCCTTGAATAGAAATCAAGAGAGGAAAGCGAGTAGAACAATGATCCAAATGCAAACTCGTCTGGAGTCTGCGGACAATACCGGAGTCAAAGAGCTACAATGCATCAAAGTGCTCGGTGGAACCCACCGTCGCACCGCCGGTCTCGGCGACGTCATCGTATGCTCCGTCAAGTCCGTTATTCCCGGTAGCCAGACTATTAAAAAAGGTCAAGTTGTCAAGGCGGTTATCGTGCGTACGAAGCAGCCGACGCGACGACCTGACGGAAGCTATATCCGCTTTGATACCAACGCCGCCGTTCTCGTCGACAACGACAAAAACCCGCGCGGCACGCGTATCTTCGGCGCCGTCGGTCGCGAACTCCGCGATCTCGGCTTTATGAAGATTGTCAGTCTTGCGAGCGAGGTGGTCTGATGCGTATTAAAACTAACGACGTCGTCGTCGTCCTATCTGGAAAAGACGCCGGCAAGCAGGGCGCCGTGGTCGCCGTTAATCTTGAGAAGAACACCGTTACCGTCGAAGGTTGCAATCAAGTTCAGAAACACGTCCGCCGCTCGCAGCGCAATATGCAAGGCGGTCGTCTGACCAAAGTCATGCCGATGCCGGTCGGGAAGGTCATGCTCGTTTGTCCGAAATGCAGTAAGCCGACGCGCGTCGGTTACCAGTTCGACGAAAACGCCAAGAAAGTTCGCGTCTGCAAAAAATGCGGCGCCGTCCTTCCTGAAACTCCCTATGTCAAAAAGCGATAAGGTAATCCGTTATGACGCCGAGACTATTAGAGAAATACAATAACGAAATCATTGCCGACCTCAAAGCGAGACTTGGCAAGACGAATATTCATTCTGTGCCTAAGCTTCAGAAGATTGTCGTCAACATGGGCGTCGGTAGCGCGATTCAGGATAAAAAATATCTCGAAGAAGCGCTCGACGTGCTTACTCAAATCACCGGTCAGAAGCCCGTCGTTACCAAAGCGCGACGCTCCATCGCCGGTTTCCGACTCCGTGAAGGGATGAACATCGGATGCAAGGTTACCCTGCGCGGCGAACGTATGTACGAATTCATGGATCGACTCATCTCGATCGTTCTCCCCCGCGTTCGCGACTTCCGCGGTCTCAACCCGAACAGCTTCGACAAGCGCGGTAATTACAACCTCGGTCTCTCGGAACAGCTCGTTTTCCCCGAGCTTAATCCCGATAAGTACACCAAGAGTCAAGGTATGAACATTACGTTTGTGACGAGTTCCGACAGCGACGACGACGCGCGCGAACTCCTCCGCGATTTTGGCATGCCTTTCAAGACGGGCGATCGTCGCTAACGCGCTGAAATAGAGGTTCTGCAGTATGGCAAAAAAATCGAAAATCAATAAGGCGAATAGAGAGCCGAAATTTAGCACTCGTCGCGAAAATCGTTGCAAACTTTGCGGGCGTCCGCGCGCCGTGTATCGCAAGTTCGGTATCTGCCGAATTTGCTTCCGTAATTTGGCGAACCAAGGTCTTATTCCTGGCGTTCAAAAGGCGAGTTGGTAATTTAGGAGGAACATTAACATGATGACCGATCCCATT
>CADCOO010000227.1 GCA_902803085.1 uncultured Planctomycetota bacterium | reverse complement strand
TCGCTCGTGGAGATTTCGATCTCGCGGCGCAGCTGAGCGATGCGTCCCTTGATCTCGTCCGCCTTGCCGCCGCCTTCGACGATCGTCGTGAGGTCTTTCGAGACGACGATGCTCTTCGCCGTTCCGAGGTCGGCGAGCGTGAGGGACTCGGGGGAACGTCCGAGGCTTTCGAAGAGGACTTCGCCGCCTGTCAGAATGCCAATGTCCTCGAGCATCGCCTTACGACGATCGCCGTAACCAGGCGCCTTGACCGCGCAGATTTTCAGACCGCCTCGCAGACGATTGAGCACGAGGGTCGCAAGCGCTTCGCCGTCGACGTCTTCCGCGACGATGAAGAGCGGACGACCGCTATTGACGACCGCCTCAAGGATCGGAATGAAGTCCTTAATGTTCGAGATCTTCTTCTCATAAAGGAGAATGTAGGGATTCTCGAGAACGCATTCCATCTTTTGCGTGTCGGTAACGAAGTAGGGAGAGAGGTATCCGCGATCGAACTGCATGCCCTCGACCCATTCGACTTCCGTCTTTAGAGACTTGCCTTCGTCGACGGTAATAACGCCGTCCTTACCGACCTTTTCCATAGCGTCGGCGAGCAGACCGCCGATTTCGGCGTCGTTATTAGCGGAGATAGCGCCGACTTGCGCAATGCTCTCTTTACTGTCCTTAACGGAGATCGCCATCTTCTTGAGCTGTTCGACGACGTCGGCGACCGCCTTGTCCATACCGTTCTTCATATGGAGCGGGTTAACGCCGGCGACAACCGCCTTCATTCCTTCGTTAAAGATCGCTTCCGCGAGTATCGTCGCGGTCGTGGTGCCGTCGCCGACGACGTCGCTCGTCTTGGAGGCGACTTCGCGCACCATTTTAGCGCCCATATTTTCGTAGGCGTCTTCCAGATCGACTTCTTTCGCGACGGTAACGCCGTCCTTAGTAACGAGCGGCGAGCCAAAGCTCTTCTGAATAATAACGTTGCGACCGCGCGGACCGAGCGTAACCTTAACGGAGCGCGCCAACTTCGAGACTCCGCGTCGCAGAGCTTCGCGCGCGTCTTGATTGAAAGCAATCATTTTCGCCATTGTGATGTTCCTTTATCTTTATGTTATATGTATGCTGATTCTTCTTAACGACCGCGTCGATCATTTACGCGACGCTCTACGCGTCGGCGTCAGTTGATAATCGCAAGAATATCGCTTTCGCGCATTAGGAGGAATTCCTGATCGCCGAATTTAAAGTCTTCTCCGGCGTAGGAGAGGAAGAGCACGCGATCGCCCTCTTTAACGGTGAACTCGCTACGCGACCCGTCGTCGAGGACGCGTCCGTCGCCGACGCTCACAACGACGCCGCGAGACGGCTTATCCTTGGCGGAATCGGGCAGGTAAAGACCTCCGGCGGTAACTTCCTCAGACTCGTCGCGACGAACGACCACGCGGTCGCCGAGCGGTTGAAGCTTCATTCCGCAGCAGCATTTGTTTTCCGAGTCGGCGTCGCACTTTTTCTTAGCCATGTCATAACTCCTAATTAATAATGATCAGCGCGCGATCGAGTCAGGTTCGACTTCGATCGAACGATTAAGCGTAACTGCGATCTTGTCCGAGTTCGGTTCGCACGGCGAACGCTCGAACTCGAAGCTCTTTGCATTGTAGCAAACAAGACGCCAAAACCTTTTTTATATCAATTTGGACAAAACGCGCTTGTATCCTGCGCGTTTTGTCCTATTTTACATGAGATTTTCTATTTTAACAGTCGTTGATCAACGTCGCCGGCGCTCTTCGCACGACGCGCGCGGTCAATCTGTCATGTCGTTGCGTTATGCGTCTAGGTAACGCGTAGGAACGGGGAGTCCCGTCTCTTTATACGCCGCCAGAAAACTGTCAAAATCGACGTAATGAATCGTTTGAAACCCGAATTGAGCGGCGCCTTCAACGTTGGGCGCGAGATCGTCGACGAAGAGAACGTCATTGGGCTTGAGATCGGAAAGTTCGCGTTTAGCGTCTTCGAAGGCAAATTGATAGATTTCGGGGAACGGCTTGATTGCCTTAGCCGTAAAACTCGCAATTTTGTGATTCGGAAAGGCGTCCCATACTCGCGGAAACGCGTTTTCCAGGTATTCCCAGTGCAACGGGTTCGTATTGGAGAGTATTCCGCGTGGGACGTTGAATTTTGCGAGCTTTCGTACGATCGGGAGAATAGGGTCGTTAGCCCAGAAGACGTCGCAAATAGCGCGTTCGAAATCTTCTAGCGACGGCTTCGTTTCGAAAGGGGCGCATACGGCTTCATAATACTCCTGGGTCGAGATTTCGCCGCGTTCGTAAGCGCGGTATTTCTGTTCGTCGAAGAGACCCTCGCGCACCTCGGTTTCCGTAGCGCCGGCGACGTCGGCGAGTTGGCATAACATTCGATGAACGCTGAAGTGAAGCAGTACGTTGCCGAGGTCAAAGTAAACAAATCTAGGCGTCATAGTCCATCCATTTCATACGCTAGTCCGTCCGTGCGCGCGTGCGCGTTGGACGTATTCTTGTTTCCTACGATCGCTATTATAGGCAAATTTAGTCGTTTGAAAATGGGGCGCCGCGTCGACGAACGAGTCGAGGCGCCTTTCTACGGCGTTCATTGACCTTTTCGGCGCAGCGTTTATGATATTGTGCACGCGAAGGGAAGTTGGCGGACGACTCTCCCTGCTAACGAAAGCTTTCGAATAGTCGATCGAACTGACATGAGATTTTTACGACCGTTTATTTATGTACTCGCGATATCCTTTTTGGGCGAACTTCTGCGCGCGACGATTCCCGCGCCGATTCCCGCAAGCGTCTACGGCATGGCGATTTTATTTGCCGCGTTAAAGACGCGCGTTATTAAGTTGGAAGAAATTGAGACGACCGGCGCCTTTCTGCTTGCGCTCATGCCGCTCGCGCTCGTGCCGGCGGCCGTCGGACTCGTCGATTCCGTGCAGGAAGTCAAACGCGTCGCGGCGCCCGGACTGATTCTGATTCTCGGCGGCACGCTCGCGACGCTTGTCGCGTCGTGCGCGGCAGCGCAGTTTGTGATCAGTCGCCGAAAGGAGCGCGAAGAATGACGGCGTCGTACGACTATCTCTGCGATCTTTTCGCGCACAATATGTTCTTCGGGCTCATAGTAACGCTGGGCGGCTTTTTTTTAGGGCTATCGCTCTACAAAAGGTATCCGATTCCTCTTTTCACGCCGTTGCTCGTTTCGATTCTCGTCATCATTTTGAGTTTAAAGATCTTCCATGTCGACTATTCGACGTACAAGGCGCAGTCGTATCCGCTGAGCTATCTCCTCACGCCGTCGACGATCTGTCTTGCGATCCCTCTATATCGACAGTTTGAGCTTGTCAAAAAGAACTGGCGCGCGATAGCGGCGGCGATAGCCGCCGGAACGGCTTCAAACGTTTTGATCGTGTGGTTGGTCGCGCTCATTTTTCACTTGGAGCATACGGAATACGTAACGTTTCTTACAAAATCGATCACGACGGCGATTGGTATTGGCGTAACTGAAGAGTTAGGCGGGAACGTGCCGATTGCCTGCGCGGTAATAGCGACGTCGGGCGTCGTAGGGAACGCGCTTGGCGATAGAGTTCTGAGATTGTGTCGTCTTTACGAACCGATAGCGCAGGGACTTGGGATCGGGGTTGCGTCGCATGCGATTGGTACGGCGCGCGCGCTCGAACTTGGCGAGACGCAGGGAGCGTTCAGCGGACTCGCGATCGCGCTGACGGGGTTGCTTACGGTTTTGATCGCGCCGCTTGCGGCTTTGCTTCCACTATAACGACGGGCGTTACGTTACGCAGAGACAGAGTTTTATGACGACGAGCATACTAAAGAGATATGGTTGCTGTTTCGTTGGGATTTCCTTTGTAGCGCTCGGCGTAGCGACGACGGCGACCGCGCGACTTGGCGTAGCTCCGATATCGTCGATTGCGTACGTAACGCACTGTATTGCGGAGGAACTGAGCTGGCGTCCTCGTTTTCTTTGGACGCTTGGCGCGACGTCGCTTGTGCTGAACGTAATCTTTTTCGTCGCTCAAGGCGCTCTCGAACGAGGCGACTTCTTCAAGCGTCAATTCTGGCAACTCCCTTTGACATTCGTTTTCAGCGCGCTTATCGATCTTTTCGGTCTGGCTCTCGGGGACGTTTTTCATCAAACGTACGCATTGCAGTTGATCGGAACGGTCGTCGGGTGCGTCGCAGTTGCGCTTGGGATAACGTTTGAATTGGCTGGGGACGTTCTCTACTTGCCGGGCGACGGCATGGTGAAATCAATTGCGCGCGCCTTTAAGACTCCCTTCGGGTTTACGAAGGCGACCTTTGACGTCTCTTTGCTTGTTCTTTCAGTCGTCGCGTCGTATTTAGCGCTCGGGCATATCGCCGGGGTACGGGAGGGCTCTGCGATTTGCGCGCTACTGGTCGGACCGCTTGCGCGTCTCATGGCGCCGCTCGTTCAGAGCGCTCGATCCTTTCTTAAAATAGAGTCGTTCTCGGACTAAACGGATCGCGAACGTTTTCCTTTGAGTCGCTTGCAAGTCGACTCTTTTTCGCGTATATTGTAGAAAAGGGCGAGGATTGTGCGTCGCCTTTACCGAGTAGTCTTTAGTGTAAAACAAATTGGACGGTATTATGCAGCTGTGTCAACTTACGAGGACGGCGCTTTCTTTGTGCGTCGGTTGCGCCGCGATAATTGGCGCGTTTGAGCGTAGTTCCTACGCGGACGATCAAGGAAACGCGGACGTGGTCGTTATGAATTTCGACGGGGACGATTACGGCGATTGGAAGGTCGAGGGAACGGCGTTCGGTCAGGCGCCCGCGCGAGGAACGTTGCCGGGTCAGATGAACGTCTCCGGATTTAAGGGCGCCGGGTTGGTCAATAGTTTCGTTGGCGGAGACGATTCAACAGGGCGTTTGACGTCGCCGAGCTTCGAAATCTGCCGCCCGTATATTAACTTTCTTATCGGCGGCGGCGGTCATCCTGGTCTGTCCTTTGAGCTCCTTGTCGACGGCAAAGTCGTACGAAGCGCAGCGGGTCCGAACGTTCAGCCAGGCGGATCCGAAGCGCTCGACTGGTCGACGTGGGACGTTTCCGAATTTCAAGGTTGTCGCGGCGTACTTCGCGTCGTCGACGACGCCAAGGGCGGATGGGGGCATATTAACGTCGACGAGATAACGCTCAGCGCGAAGAAACGCGCCGGGATTTCGTTTGCGCGCGAAATGAAGGTAACGGCTCGATATCTCCTTTTGCCGATCAAGAGTTCCGGCGAGCAGGAACCCTGGGTGCGAATCGAAGTCGACGGCGAGACGGTTCGCGAATTTTTCGCATCCCTGGCGTTTAACGATCAGAAGATGGAAGACTCCGATTTCAACGCGTGCGTCGATATGACGCCCTATCTTGATAAAACTTGCAAAGTGATCGTCGAGAAAATGGACGAAGACGCTGATTTAGCGCCCTTTGTTTTTACGGACAAGCTTTACGGCGGCGCTCCCTCTTACGACGAGAAATACCGCCCACAGTTTCATTTCTCGCCGCGATTTGGATGGACGAACGACCCGAACGGTCTTGTTTTTTACAACGGGCGTTATCATCTCTTCTTCCAACACAATCCCTTTGGCGTTCATTGGGGAAATATGACCTGGGGGCACGCGACGAGCGACGATCTTATGACCTGGGTGGAAGAAGGAGACGAGCTCTATCCCGATCCGCTTGGCACGATCTTCTCCGGTAGCGCCGCAGTCGACGTTAATAATACGACCGGGTTCCAGACGGATCCGAACGGCTTGCCGCCTCTTGTTCTTATGTATACTTACAACGGGCCGAGCATGCGTTACGGAAATCCCGCGTCGCAAGCGCTTGCGTACTCCCTCGACGACGGCAAGACCTTTACGAAATACGAAGGCAATCCAACGTTGCCGCACGTCATTGGCGGCAATCGCGATCCGAAAATCTTCTGGTACGAGCCGACGAAACGCTGGATTACCGCGCTCTATCTTGACGGGGAAGATTACGCGCTCTTTGAATCGGAGGATCTTAAGAGTTGGAATGAACTCTGTCGAATTGAGAAACTCGGTTGCTCCGAATGTCCGGATATTTTCGAACTGCCCGTCGACGGCGACGAAACGAATAAACTGTGGGTCTTCTGGGGCGGGAACGGCAAATACCTGCTCGGTAAGTTCGACGGTAAGACCTTTGAACGCGTTAGCGAGCCGCTTGACGCCAAGTGGGGCGGAAACGACTACGCCGCGCAAAGCTATTCCGACACGCCGGGCCGACGAATTCAGTTCTCCTGGATGCAAGGGGGCGCTTATCCCGGCATGCCTTTTAATCAGCAGTTTACCGTCCCCCGCGAACTGACGTTGCGCACGTGCGCCGACGGCGTGCGTTTGTGCATTAATCCCGTCGCTGAAGTCGCTCAGATTCGCGAGAAGGAAGTCGATCTTCAAGTTGCGGACACGGCGAACGGTCGCGTTTGGAGTCCTCGCGAGGGCGTTTCAAGCGACTACGATCTTTTGGACGTGGAGGCGACGATTAAGGTAGGAAACGCGGAAAAGTTCGAGCTTGAATTGCGCGGTCAAAAATACGAGTTTGACGTCGCGTCGAAGACGGTGAAATACGGCGAGGTTGTCGCGCCTCTTCCGGTGGTCGACGGAGTCGTTACCCTTCGAATTGTTTTGGATCGCGCTTCGATAGAATTATTCTTAAACGCCGGCGAATCGCAGATTGCCGCATGCTTTGTGTCCCAGGACGAGAACGACGCGCCGATTTTAAGGACGTCGGGCGCGATCGACGCGAGCGCGCGCGTCTGGACGACGCGCAAGACAATGAAGCAACCCGAGTAATTTGACTATCCGGTTGCCGACGCTCCTAACGGTTGCGGCGCGTTCTTTGAATGAGAACGCGCCGCAATCTTTTCGTTATAATCGTTATAACAGGCTTGTCGCGTCTTCGGTAATTCGTTATATTATAGTCGCCGTCGGCGCGTCGTAGCGTCGTCGGTTTTGACAACGGCGAGAATCGAGGTAGACGAGCTTGGCTAGGATTAAAACGAAAACGGACGCGTTCGACTGGATTATGATACGTTGGGCGCGCGCTTGTGAAGAGAGCGCGCCCGAGGTCGCGTCGTCGACTTGTCTCCTATCTGAAGCCGAGCTTGAAAAGAACGCGGACGGTCGACTCGTCGATCCTCTCGCGACGCTAAAGCATCGTGCGGACGCCATGCTCTCGGATTCCGGCGAGTCGTACGGACGGCGCGCGCTTGATCGCGCAGTTAAGATTTGGTTGGTCTCTCTTGCGCTTGCGGTTACGTTGGGCGCGATCGTCTTTCCATTCTCGCGCGCCGATACGATTCTCGGCGGCGGCGTGAATCTTGCGGGCTCGTTCGTCTTCTTTTTGTTGAGTCAGATATTCTTCCTTGCGATTTCTCTGATCTTAACGACCGCGCTTTTCTTTCAGGGCGTTTTTCGCTTGATTTTAGGTAAAGACCGTCCGCTAACGCGCGGCGAGCGCATTGTTCGGTCGCTAACGAACGTCGTTGGGGGCGCGGTTATTTGGTCGGTGCGCAAGCTTGCGCCTATTTTGGCGCGCGTTTCAATTAAGTCCCCGCTTGATCGTTTTATGCGCCGTCGTCGCGGCGAGGGGGACGTTAAGGACGCGTCTTCGAACGAACTGACGCCGCGCGTCGAAGGGCAGGTTCGCCGCCAGTTTTGGAACACGCTCTTTTCCCAGCCGCGTTTCCTTTTCTTCTGGGGCGGACTCTTATCGCATCTCTTTTGGATTTCATGCTCGCTATGCGTTTTGGCGATTCTCGTCGTTCGCATGCAGGGGAATCGCTACGATTACTGTTGGCATACGTCTCTGGAGGACGAGCGGGTCGTTAAAAAATTCGTCGATATTCTCGGAGCGCCCGTTAAGGCGATGGGCGGTTCTGTCCCGACGGTTGAAGACGTGAATCGTCTCTTCGACGGTTCGTTGAGTCGTTCTGAGTCTACGCCGTCTTCGCCGAGCGTCGACAAAGGTTCGCACGCGCGCACACGATCGCGCTGGTCTTATTTTTTACTTTCGTTAGTCTTCGTCTGGTGCGTCGCGCCTCGTTTTCTCCTCGTTCTGATCTATCTTTTCCTGACGCGTCGCGCGTTACGAGATTTTTTGCCAAATTTGGAAGAGCCGTACTATAAAGCCCTTATCAAAGGGCTCGAGGAGAATCAGAGTCGTACGACGACGAGCGCGAGTTTCGTCGACGAGCCGGACGATCAGCCCTTTAACGAAATTGAACCGCTCGTAGCGCCGGCGAATCCGATTTGGAACAAACCGGTCGAAACGGAAACGGCGAAAGAGGAGGCGTCCTCTCAAGAATCGACGCCAGACGAAGAACGCAACCCAGCGTCCGAGGAGCCTTCGAGTCCGACGATTTGCGAGCAAACGCCTGAGTCAATCGCGAAGGAGGACGTCGACGAATCGTCAGACTCACAAACGGAAGAATCAACGCCGGAGCCGCCGCCCCCTTCTCCCGAGGAGCTTGAAGAGCGCCGTCTCCTCGAGCAAGTTGCTAATTCTTGCGGAGTTGACGACGCCACGCTCGATTACGTCGAGCCGGTTAAGCCGACGCCGGTCGTCGTCGCTTTTGGCTACGACGCTGATCTTCCGGAGTCGACGTGGCGCGAACTAATTGGCGACTCCGATCTCGCGTATTTTGGCGACGTCGCCAAGTTCGCGAATAAACGTTCTTTTAACGATTGGTTGACGACAAACGATCGTCCGGTTCCGCTTTGCGTCTTCATTACGGACGTCAGCTTGCCGCCTGCGCGTCACTTTGTGAAATTCATTCGCGACGTCCTAACGCCAAAGTTTAGCGGCGCGCGAATAGTGATTGTTCTTTCCTTTGGCGAGCGCTTACGTCGCAAATATACGTCGTCTCCAGCGGCGGTTTCCGAGCGATTGCAAGATTGGACAAGTTCAATTCAGTTCATGGCGAAGGCGTCTGGAGAGCGGATCGAGGGAATTTTCTATTATGATTCTGAACTCGATTTACCGGAGCAACGCGCGCGATTGCGAGACGATTTGCAACGCCGAGACGCTGAAGCGAAAGTTGAACGCGAACGAGATTTAACAAAATGGGACGCGGCGAGCGCGGAAATTGTCGGCGCGTGCCGCTCGATCTTCGCCACCGAACCTTTTGTCGCGAGCGAGGAAGCGGATCGACTTCGCATTGCCGAAACGTGCGACGCCGTCTTTAAGATCTATCGCGAGGAGTTGGCGGTTGCGTCGAGTCGAGCGCGCTTGAACGTCGTCGGGCGTTTCGACGGCTCAGTCCTCGCGCGCGTCAAGGAGGCGGCGCAGAAGGCGATGGAGTCGACGCAATCTAGCGAATTAGTTCAGAACGCGCTTGCGACGAGCGAGCGTTTGGCGCTGCGCGCTTCGGAGAAGGGGTTCTCGAAAGACTTTCTAGAGAAACGTATGCTTGCCGCCGTCGGACTGGGCGGCAAGTTGCGCGAGTACTGTCAGAAGCTTAGTCCCAAGTGCGCGTTGGCGGCGGCTACAGTAGGTCTTTCCGCGCCCGCGCTCGTTCTTTGCGCGCCGCTCTTAGGGGGCGCGGTCACGGCGACGACCGTCGCGTCGACGCTCGGCGCGCTCACGACCATTTTGCCAAGTTCCTTGGCGTCCGGCGCGGTTGCGGGCGCATTGGGCGCGCTCGCGCCGGCGTCCCTTGCCACATGCAAACGTAAGCTTCTTTCGCGATTTCGTCGATCGGACGACGTTGAGGAAGATGGCGACGTAGCGGACGCCTCTGAAGTTTCCAACGCGCCGAGAGCAGAGGACGCGTCGTCGTCCGAAAGGTTGTCGCGCGCGGAATCGGCGTCGGCGCTGGCGTTGGCTTGCGCGACGTGGAGCGTTATTTTAGAGTTGCAGGGGCTCGACGAAGAGCTAATCGTCGCGCGTCTTCCGGACGCGATTCAGGGTTTGGAGAGCGCGACGTTGGACACGCTGGATTCGATTGAGTCGGGACTTTCGGAGGTTCGAATAGCGCTTGCGAAGATCCCTTCGCCATAGCGTCGCTCCGTTAATAATAGCCGTCGTTTTAGGGATATAATTGCACAAGACAAAGGATCTGAGGGTAGGACGTAATGAACGTAACCAGCGAACAGTTGAGCGCGTTAAAGCCGTTAGTCGTCGCCGTGGTGGGACCGACGAACGAGGGTAAGACCTCGCTTTTGCGAACGCTAACGAACGATCCGAACTTTGGACACGTGAACGCGTTCACGGGCACGACGGCGCGCGCCGAGATACAAAAGGTTTTCTTTCGCGGCTGCGCTGAAATATTGCAACTTGTCGACACGCCCGGCTTTCAGACGTCGAGCGAAATTTTAGAGCTGACGCTTGAATTGCCGGAGGTCGTGGAGAAAGGCGGCGACTTTGATCTCAACGATCTCATGCGCGCGATTCCGCAAACGGACGAAGACTATCGTCACGATCTTCGCGCGTGGCGCGAGGTCGCGCGTTGCGACGTCGTTATTTTGGTTGCGAGCGTCGTGGAGGATCCGAGCAAGTCGCTCCTGAAGAATACGCTTCGGCTCCTGCGCAACGTCGGCAAGCCTACGGTCGTCGCGTATAATAACGTTAAAGAGGACGCGTCGCCAGAACAGCCGAATTTCCGAGACGCATGGGAAGAGACTCTACGTAAGAATCGCTTCTTTCTCATTCAAGAATACGACGCGCATCGTCGTTCGTTTGAAAACGAAATCGAGCTTTTTGAGAAATTGGCCGCAGTAGCGCGGGATCCGCTAACTCAGCGCGTGTTGCGATTGGAGATGCAGGAGAGACGCGCGCAGGAGCGTCGTCGACTCGCAGAATCGCGCCGCATTCTGGCCGAGTTGGCGCTCGACGTCGTGGCGTATCGTGAAATAGAATCGTCGAAAGACTCGCAGGATTGGCAAAGTCAGTCGGCGGAATTGGAAGAGAAACTCAAGGAAAAGGTAGTTAAACGCGAGCATGACGCGCATGCTGAACTTCTGCAGGCCTGGGGATTTCATCTTGGCGTTTTAAAACGCGAGATGCTCAAAGTCGACGACACGGCGTCGGAGGCGGATCAACTACTTGGTAAGGACGTCAAGCGCCATTTTGGGGTTGGCAGCGGAGTAGGCGTTGCTGTCGGGGCGGGACTGGGACTTGTTCTGGACGCGGCGTCGGCAGGTATTTCGATGGGCGCCGGTCTGACGCTTGGGATGTTTCTTGGCGGTCTGTTCGGGGGCGGCTCCGGTCTGGCGTACAATACGAAGTACGACGCGAAACACAAGATTCTTACAGCGCGCGTCGCACGCGGGGTTGCAGACGTTGCGCTCGCGCGCGGCGTTTATCTAGTCAATCAGTTGCGTACGCGCGGCAAGGCTCTTGAGGACGCGGTTCAAGCGCTCATTCCAGGTCAGATAAACGCCGTGGAAATAGCTCAAGTAACGAAACTTCTCGACGCCGCCGCGAAACGCGAATCCTATTCGAAGTTGAATTCGCCGGGTCCGACCTTTGCCGATCGCGATTGGCGCAGTTTACCGGGCGCTTCCGTCTTTACGAAGTCGCAGCCGACTCGTGAGGAAACGGTCGAGGCGCTTGCCGAGGCGCTTAAGAAGGCGATACCGGACGTCGACGTCGCGTAACGCTCTACTTATTCCGCGTATTGCGGGCACGCTCGCGCAGACGTAGTTTGAGGTATTGTCGACATTCGGAGAAGAACGCCTGGTTTTCTTTGTTGCGGTAGTCGGCGTAGCTCCAAGGGAAAGATATCCACTCTTGACCGACGTACATGAGCGTCGTTTCCGCGTAGATTCCGTCGGATAGATAGATTCGATGCGAGCAGTCCTTCGTCGTCGCGAGGATTAACTTGCTTAATTCGATATATCCGGGATCGAGATTTAGCGGTCGCGCGGTTGAGACTTTTCCAGCGGTTAGTAGCTGAGCGCCGATCTCTTCTTCCCACGCGTTTGTCGTTCTCTTGATTTGCGCAAGATCGCCTGGATCGGCGAGATTTTCAAAGATCCAAAATTGTTTCTTGAGACGCTCGCCCATTTCGTTTTCGTAGTAGCGAGTGTAGTCGTCGAAATAGTAGGTCGAGCTCTCTTTGACAATAGGGCCGAAAGTAGCTTCTGCGCGCGCGCGTCCCATAGCGATCGCTTCGTCTGTAACGCCGAACGCGGCGATTAGTAAAAGAACGGGCTTGACTTCTTTAATTGCTCCCATGGCGGTGATCTCGCGCTTTCTTATCGCGGCTTCAATGAAAAGAACGCTCGTCCTCGCGCGAGGACGAGCGTTCACGGTCAACTAATTGCGAATGAATCGCCCAATTCAGACATTATTCGAAGGAGACGGATTCTTTACCGCGCGGGGTCGCCATAGCGCCCCAAACGCCGTGCTTGGAAGCGCCGCGAGCATTTTGCGCGTCGATGAAATTTATGTCGCCGACGTCGATCGTGTCGGAAATGAAGTGGACGGAACCGTCCATCATGCAGGCGTTGACGCCGCCGCTATGCGCGCTACCAGCCGAGATGAGGAAGATGGCGTTGGCGCAAGACTTCCTTTCTTGGATATTCGTACCCGCGCAACTGATGGAGTTCGGTGGGAGAACAGCGCAGAAGTTCGTATTCGCGCCGCCCGCGTCGCACCATCGGAGCCCCTTAGCCGCATAGGGACCTTTAGAATTAGTGGGAAGCACGCCGTCGGCGGGACGGAAAGCGAGACAGGAACTCGGCGCCTGGTCATACATACCGCTTTGATGAACGATACCAGACGAAATGTCTTCGTCCGTTTCGGTATTGCTGTCGGTGGGGTTGACGGACGCGACGATTTCCGAGAACGCCAACGTGTTGCTCGTACCGTCCTTGGCGGCGGACAAAACTGTTTTGCCGGCAATGAGACCGTTGACGAAGAGACCTCGACGTTTCTTGTGAGAGGCGTCTTGCATGGCGTTGCCGCGCGCAGCCGAGCAGGTCGTGGAATCGCCGACGCTACACGCATAATTATTGCGTCCCATCGTATCTACCGGCGTATTCGAATTACCGTCCGAAGGGCAGATGAACGCGGAAAGATGCGTGGAGCAAGGGTTGTCGCCCGCCGCCGGATGATTGTAATTCGTGAGCAGGTGGTAGTCGCAAGAGCCGTCGAGTTTCGAGATGATTTTCTCGTAGACCGGAGCTTGTTCGAGATAGGGGAGAAGCAAAACGTGAACGGAAAGACGATTAAGCGTGTTTCCATGATCGTTGTCGTTAACTACGTTCGGATACTGTCCGCCCGCGAACATTTCGTCTCCGAATTGGTTCGGAATGCGTCCGTTGGCGCTCTCAAAGTTGAGGGTGGCGAGTCCGAGTTGCTTGAGGTTGTTGGTGCATTGCATACGCCGCGCCGCTTCGCGCGCCGCTTGAACTGCAGGAAGGAGCAGGCCGATCAAAATACCGATAATGGCAATGACGACGAGAAGCTCCACGAGCGTAAAACCGTTTTGTCGATTCTTTTTCATGGTAGTACCTTGCGAATACTGTGAGTATGATAACATTTGAAACTTCGCTTCGAAGTGGAGCTCTAATCTCCATTCTCTTTTGACTCGATTAGGCGATAAAAATTCCCGTAAACGATCATAAAAAGGAAGTTTTCCGGAACGCTTCGAATCGAGTCGATGGCAAATAAGCCGTGCGAACTCTGCGTACGCGCTTCTGTCAAAACTCTTTGCTCGCTCCAAAGCGTCCTCATTATAACAAGAAATTGATTTGCCGTCAATCTTAAACCGCCAAACTCAGCGAAATAAATGAAAAAGGGAAGCGTCTTGAAAGACGCTTCCCCATTGAGAAGGTCGGCCGTCGCTATTGCCGTTGGACGCGCGAAAACTTTAATCGAGCGAAACGGATTCTTTGCCGCGAGGCGTGGCGAGCGCGCCCCAGACTCCGTGATGGGACGCGCCCGTATACGTTCCGTTATAGTCAATGTAGTTGACGTCGCCCGAATCGATCGTGTCGGAAATGAAGTGAACGGAGCCGTCCATCATACAGGCGTTGACGCCGCCGTTGTGGGCGCTGCCGGCAGAAATGAGGTAGATCGCGTTATGGCAGTTCGTTCCGCTATTGATATTCGTCCCGCCGCAGCTAACGGAATTCGGGGGTAGAACGGCGCAGAAGTTCGTGTTGGCGCCGCCCGCGTCGCACCAACGTCGGCCTTTGCAAGCGTACGTGTTCGTCGAGGTAAGGAGTCCGTCGGGGCCGCGGAACGCAAGACATTCGCTCGGCGCTTTCCCATACATACCGCTCATGTGGGCGACGCCGCAAGCGACGTCTTCGTCGGTATCGGCGGCGTGGTCCGTTACGATGATTTCAGAAAACCCCATCGTATTGCTCGTACCGTCTTTAATCGCCGAGAGCGTGGTTTTGCCAGCGATGAGTCCATTGACAAAGACGCCGCGGCGTTTCTTATGAACGAGATTTGCGTTTGTGTAATCGCCACGTTCGGCCGTGCATGCGGTTGCGTCTCCAACGCACGTTACGTAGCTATTACGTCCCATCGTCTTTTCAAGTTTGATTTGCGCGTTGTCGTCGGACGGGCAGGTGAACGACGTAATTGTCGCCGCTAGCGGATTGGTTCCCCAGCCGTCGGGATATTGGCTGTTGTGAAGAAGGTTATTATCGCAGGAGCCGTCGAGTTTAGCTACGAGCTTATCCCAAGTAGGCGCCTGTTCGATGTAGGGAAGGAGGATTGTCTGGACGGAGATACGATTGAGTAGCGCGGCGTCGACGCCGGCGTAGGTTCCTCCGGTTAGGAGAGGATC
>CADCOO010000226.1 GCA_902803085.1 uncultured Planctomycetota bacterium | reverse complement strand
GCCGCCCATGCCGCCCATGCCGCCGCCATAGCCGCCCATGCCGCCGCCGTAGCCGCCGCTCATGCCGCCGCCATAACCGCCCATGCCGCCGCCGCCATAGCCGCCGCTGCTACCATAGGAGCCGCCGTCTTGAGAGTTGTACGCAAACATCTTCAAGAGTTGCGAGAAGTACGGCGTCGGCGCAACCAGGACGTAACGGCGATCGCCGGAAATACCGGCGGACGTCGAGAAGCCAGCGCCCGTGCTGATGTAGTCGATGACCGGATAGTAACCCGGCGTAGGCTCGACGTACGTGATTTGAGGAACGTCCGACTCGTCGCTCTTCTTTTCGGTAGAGCTCTTATAAGAGGAGACGTATTCGCTCGCCTTGCTCTGAGCGGCGCTCGACGCGCGTCCTTCGTTATGCGCGGAAGAGCTTTCGGCAGCCTTCGCGAGGCGCGCGAGCTCGCGAGAAGTGCGAACTTGCAACTGCTGCATCATAGCGGCGGCATTAAGGATTTCTTCTTTAACTTCTTCCTTACGACGTCCTTCGACAAGCGAAACGACAAAGCCAGCTTCGTCGTCCTTCAGCTCGACAACCTTCTGCAATTGATGTTGATTTGGCGTGCCCGCGTTCGTAATAATGCTAACGGTAACTTTGTTCTGAGCGAGATCGCCCCAGGATTTGGTAATCAGGAAGTTGTAGTCGCCGCTGAAGCCCATTGGGCAGACGTACGCCTTCGAGCGGAGATCTTTGAGATTGTCGGCGTAACCGCGACGAACGTCGTACGTCGTGTCGAACAGAACGCCGCCCGACGCCGTACGATTCTGCGCATACCAGCATACCGCGCTCGTAGGCTCTTGAACCGCGAGATCGATTTCAGCGTCGCCGGACCAGCGAATTTCAACGAGCACGTCGCGCACGCGCGCGTCGGCAATGCGTTTCGCAAAGGCTTCCGCGTCTTTCTCACGACCTTCCGACTTCATTTTCTCGTAGAGATCTTCGGCAAGCTCGACTCCGGGCTCTTGAACTTGTTCAACCAAAATTCCGTCCCAAACGGTCGAGGCAATACCTTCAGCGACCCACATGAGCGCATCTTCGTCGTTAAGTTCTTTCGCAAGCGCAAGACCGCGAACGTACGGCTCGGGACGCGAAGGCTCAATCTTAGCGACGTCGCGATAGATCTTCAGAGCGCGCGCGTCGGATCCGATCGATTCGAGATACGCCGCAATACCAAGCAACGTCAAAGGATCGCCGCTGAAGTCCGCGACGGAAAGCGCCGCCTTTTCAATTTCCTTCTGGGGCGCCTTAGCCCTAATGAGCGCGGCGACGAGAGCTTCGTACATCCAGGACGAGGCGCAATCGTTGCGCATCGCCGCCTTCAGGAAAGCGGCCGCAGCCTCCGGTTGCTCTTCAATGAGTCGCTGCGTTTCGAGGATGATCTCGTCGTTGAGCTTTTTGCGATTCTTTTCGTAAGCGGCGACTTGCTCCTGGGTCGCGCCCTCGGGCAACGCCTTGACCGCCTTTGCGGCAAACCAGGCGTCGTATTTCGCGTCGAGATCGACAGGCGCTTGCGCGAGCGAGCCGGCGGCTTTCGGAGCAACGGTCGCGGCCGTTTGCTTATTGGACTTCGAAGGAACGGCGAAGAGACCGGCGTCGCCCGCCGCAGGCGCGGCGGGTTGGTCGAGGAAGTTCTTCATAATGGCGTCGTTAGCGGCGCCAGCGGCAGCGTTGTTAGCGCGACCGGTCGATGGCACGTTGAACATACCGCGACCGCCCATGCCGCCCATGCCGCCCATCATTCCGCCGCGGCCGCCCATCATGCCCATGCCGCCCATCATGCCGCCCATGCCGCCCATGCCCATGCCGCCCATGCCTCCCATCATGCCGCCGGAGTTCGGTCGCATAATAAGGTCGCCGACAGAGTAGAACTGGAGCGTCGTGGAGATTTCGGGATTATTCTTAATCTCGTCCTGCGTGGTAATAAAGAGCGCGTCGTCGATGATCGTGAAGCCGAGGTCATGCGGACGAAGCACGAGCTTGAGCGCCTTGCGCAACGTAATATTGGAGAGTTGTTCATTGACGTCGAGCGAAGACGGAGCGCCGGCAGCTTCTTCGATGTTCGTCGTGTCGAAGACAATATTGATCGCCTGACCTTGGTCGCGCAACGTTTGCTTGACTTGTTCAATCCAGTCGCTGAGCATGAGACCGGATTCTTCGCCGCCGTCGACGTCGACTTTGATCTCAAGAGCTTCGGCAATGCGTTGTTCTTCTTCGGAACCGGTGAGATTCGCCTGACCATACTTCGCCTTGCGGACTTTGGTCAGATTAACCCAAACTTCCGGATCGGGATAAGAGATCGGCGGCTCGTCGGAGACCGGAACGTGCGCGCGCTCGACGGACATGAGCGTGTCGAGCAATTTCTTCTGGCGCACGTGACGCAGATACTGATTTTCATGCCACGCGTCGGCAAGTATGGCGACGTTGTACGCCTGAGTCGGAAGCGCGTTGTTCGGCGCAATCTTAGAGGCTTCGTACGCCGCTTCAGCCGCAAGGATATACTTGCTCTCTTCAATGAGCGCCTTGAAACGCTTCATAATCTCGACGACTTTCGTCTCGTTGGCTTCGCGAACGTCGTGCGCTTTCCTAACGGCGTCGATCGTCGCTTGATTCACCATCGCGCGGCGCATTTCGACGTCGCGTTGCGCTTTGGCGGCGCGAACGAATTCGCCGGTCGCAGCAAGCTCGCTCAGGAGCGTCGCGCGAAGATCGGCGGAGATTACGGGGTCTTTCTTAACGGATTCAATGGCGAATTTAATATGTTGAAGTTCGCCTTCGGGATCCGACTTGGAATTCTTACGCGCTTGTTCGGTAACGACGCGAACGTGCGCTTTGAGCTGTTCGGAGGCAACTTTCACGTTGCTCGCGGCGGCTTCAAGCTGGTTCGCGCGATTCTTATCGGCGACTTTGCGCGCCGCAACGTTGTAAGAGGCTTCAAAATCGTCTTCGTCGACTCCGGACTCGTCGAAGAGCTCGTCGTTGACTTGCGGCGTCGCCGCAGCCGTCGTTTCAACCTCGTCGGCGACAAACGCTTCGTCTTCGTCAGTAGCGAGGTCGGCGTCCTCGTCGGCGACAAACGCTTCGTCCTCGTCGGTAGCAAGGTCGGCGTCCTCGTCGGCGACAAACGCTTCGTCCTCGTCAAGAGCCGTAGAAGCGTCCGTTTCATCGAGCACAGTCTCGTCCTCTTCGTCAAACGCGACGTCGTCGTCTTCGGCTCCAGCGTCAAATCCGCGTTCGTTTTCGTCGTTGACCTGATCTTGAACCATGCCGGCAAGACGCGACGCCGTCGTCGTATCGCCCTGAGTCTGCGCCTGATCCGCCAGATCGAGCGTTAGGTCGATCGCGTCGTTAATCGCAACCTGCTGATCCGCAAGGAGCGAAGAGCCTGCGATCGGAAGAGTCGCGCCGTTGTTCGCAACCGCCGACTGCGCGAGTTGATACAGGTACTGATTCGCCTTCGAAGAAGCCTGAGGCGCGAGGCTCCACTCGATATCGGCTTCGCGACCGTCGGCAAGCGCCACCGGAATCGAAACGTCCGCGTTGCGGAGCGCCGTCTGAGAAACGCCGATCAAATACGTCTCGCGATCGCTACGAATCGGAGGCAACGGGCTAGGATAAACCTTCGCGCCCGCGATCGCGAGCTCGTCGGACTCCGGATAGAAGACCGTCGCCGTCGCCGCCTTCGCAAGTTCAACGCCCGCGTCTTTCGCCGCCGACTCCGCGTCGACAACGTAACCGCCCGTGCGATTCGCTAGCGCGCCGAGCATGGCAAGATTGACGTTCGAGCCGACGCCGAAGGAATTAACGGGCACGCGCGCGTCGACGAGCTTTTCCACAGTCTCTTCAAAGACCTTTTCGTCGAAGGCGGCGCCGGTGCTAACGCCTCGCCCAACGAAAACGATCGAGCGATCGGCGGCGTCGTTATAATCGAACGCGTTCATAGCGACGGAGAAGCTCTTTTCGAGATCAGCGGCGCCTAGCGCGTCATGTTTGCCAAGTTTCGCGACCGCCGCCTTCAGCTCGGGCGAATCGACCGCAAGGAAGCCGTCGGTAATCGGCTCCGTTTCATTGGAGACGGCAAAGAGCTGGACGCGCGCGTTCTTAGGCAGGTTCGCCACCATGTTGGCGACGGTCTCTTGCGTCGTTTCGCGCGTTTCTTTGGCCAGCTGAGAGGCGGAGAAGTCGATCAGCGCGACGACGTCGACATAATCGGCAGTCGTATCGATCGCGTCGGCTTGCAAGGGAACCAGGAAGTAGTTCGAGCCGTCGCTAAGTTGGTACGTCTCCATAGGGACTTCAGACTCAGCCCCTTGCGCCGCCGAGACGCCCAAAACGGACGTTAGCGCGAGCGCAATGGCGGGCAGTATTATGAAAAGGCGCTTTTTCATTATGATGATCCTCTTCTCCGAAAATCTATTGAACCGATTGTATTGGAAGCCGAACAGGTCTTACGAAACCGTAGGCGCCTACGCGCTTCCGTTTTCGCCTCGTCCAATTTTATTTATATTGTGCGGCGCGCGACGCCATAGGTCGCAATCGCCGAGCGCGGCGTCAAACGCGCCGACGCATTCGTCGTAGTCTTTAGTTATACCAAGACCGGGACGTTCTTTCAACCAAATTTATCGACCGAAACGCGAAACAAACACAATAAGGATCTCCGTTGCCGGAACGACCCAAAAAATCGGCAATTCTACGTTGTCAAGGTCGGAACGATCGTCGCTATCGATCTAACGCTTATTTCTATCGCTGATCGTTAAAAAACGACGTTCATCGATAGTTTACGCGACTATGACGCAACTCTTGTCAATTTTAAATCGGCGCGATACGATTAGCAAGAGAAAATTCCCCTTTTTCACCTTTTTTCAAAAAAAACATCTCCCCCAGCTTACTAAAATTACGATTATAACGGATTCAGCAAAATCATCCCAATTTCAACAGCTCTGCCATTCTTCTCGCTTTCGCCAAACTCTATCTCTTAACAAATTCGTCTTCTTAGTCCCCTCCTTTTCCGTTCGAAACGACTTGCAATCGCGCCAAAGAACCGTACAATAGTAAAAAAAGACGTTAAACGCCATCTTTCAAGGACGCCAACATGAGTGAAGAAATTCTCGACGGATTTATTGAGGAACCAGAAGAAGACGATTTCGACGACGAGCTGGACTCGAACGCGCAATCAACGCCGAACGCGGGAGCAGACGATAAATCCAACGCCGAGGCCGAGCCGCGCGCGTCGAGCGCAGTTCCTTTCGTACATCTGCACACGCACTCCCACTACTCGCTTTTAGACGGGGTAGGCAAGTTAGAAGCGCTTATTGCGCGCGCAAAGGAACTCGAAATGCCGGCGCTGGCGATTACCGATCACGGCAATATGTACGCGGCGCTGGAATTCTATCAGAAGGCGCTCGACGCGGGAATTAAGCCGATTATCGGCTACGAGGCGTACGTGGCGCCGGGTTCGCGGTTCGATAAGACGGAAAAAAGAATGTACCATCTGACTCTGCTCGCGATGAACGAACAGGGTTATAGAAACCTTCTAAAACTAGCGTCGCTCGCCTATGTGGAAGGCTTCTACTACAAACCGCGAATCGACTGGGAACTGCTCAAAGAGCACAACGAGGGCTTGATCTGCCTCAGCGGATGTCTCTCCGGCGAGGTGGCGCGCACGCTCAAAGACGGAAACGGAAACGCGGAATCGTACGCAAAGGCGCGGAACGTCCTTTTGCGATATCGCGAGGTCTTCGGCGACCGTTATTACGTTGAATTGCAGGATCACGGCCTCGCGGACCAGCGGATTCCGTTGCAGAAAGAAATGCAACTAGCGCGCGAACTCGGAATCCCAACGGTCGCGACGAACGACGTTCACTATGTCCTCCACGAAGACTCGGACACGCAAGATCTGGTTCTCTGCATCAACACGGGCAAATTCCGCACGGACGCAAACCGAATGCGCATGGACTCGGACCAGTTCTATCTGAAGAGCGGTCGCGAAATGCTCGACGCGTTTCCTGGCGCGGAGGACGCCGTGCGTCGCTCCGTTGAAGTCGCGGAACGTTGTAATTTGGATCTCGAGCTCGGCAAACGGTTCTTCCCTATCTTTACGCCTCCGGACGGTCTGACGTCGGACGAATATCTCCGCAAACTCTGCGTCGAGGGACTCAAGCGCCGCTACGCAAATAATCCTAAACGCATGGTAAACGGCGAGCTGACCGAAGAAGTCATGGCGCGACTCGATCGCGAACTCTCCGTCATCAGCAAGCTAGGTTTTCCGAACTACTTCCTCATCGTATGGGATTTCGTACGCGAGGCGGAGGCGCGCGGAATACACCGCACGGCGCGCGGAAGCGGCGTCGGCGCGCTCGTCTGTTACGCGCTCAATCTGTCGCACGTCTGTCCGCTCGAATTCGACCTGCTCTTTGAACGATTCCTCGACGAAAATCGCCTCGAAGCGCCCGATATCGACATCGACTTCGAGCAGTCGCGACGCGGCGAAATTATCGACTACGTCAAGGAGCATTACGGCGAAGAAAAAGTCGCGCAACTTGGCGTCTTCGGCACCATGGCGGCTAGACTCGCTATTCGAGACTGCGGGCGCGCGCTGGGACTACCCTTAACCACCGTCAACGACGTCGCCAAACTCGTTCCTTCCGGGCCCAAAATGACGATCGCCAAGGCGCTCGAACAAAGTCCCGAACTCGTACAAAAGTACGAAGAAAACGACGACGTACGCGAACTCATCGACTACGCGCGCAAGGTCGAAGGGCTGGCGCGCAACGCCGGCACGCACGCCTGCGGCGTCATCATTTCGCAACGCGCGCTTACCGATTTCGTACCAATTCAGAAGCTCAAGGACAAGGAAGAATTCGTTACGCAGTGGCAGGGCGCCGAGGTCGAAAAGGCGGGATTGCTCAAGATGGACTTCCTCGGTCT
>CADCOO010000225.1 GCA_902803085.1 uncultured Planctomycetota bacterium | reverse complement strand
TTGAGCCACGGACGAAAGACGCGACCAGAGGCGAGGAAGTGGGTGGGCGCGAAGCATTCGTAGGTGTCGGTGCAAGCGAATCGTTCGTCGCGCATAAGGTATTCGTGGAGCAGAGTCGTGCCGCTACGCCAGTGTCCGATTATGAAGATCGGATCGCCGACCAGTTCCGCATTGCGTATTTTGGCGCCGTAAAACAGCTTTTGCGCGGCGGCGAACGCGCTATTGGAGAGCGAGAGTCCCGAGATAATCGCGAACATGGGAAGGCGCGTCGGCGCGATTCGCCAGCCGCCGGAGTTGAGAATCTTAATCCATGCGCCGACGGTTACGCCGTCCCAAAATCTGGGGTTCCAGAATTGGTCGGCGCTTCCGCCGCTTTTGATTTTAACGACGCCCGATTGCGAGCGTAGGGACGCGTTGGAGTCTGGCGTTTGGGTCATAATTAAATCCGAATGATGGAAGCTTGCGTTAGCTCGAAGTTACTCGACGATATGAAGTCCGGCGTCGTCGATTTCATAGAAAATGATCTCGTCGGCGCACGCGCTGCCTCGATGTTTTAAAACGTACATAGCGCGTCGGAATTTTAGTCCGTCGCGAACTTTGCCAAGGTAGATTACCGTATTCGCCTGCGCAAAGAAGTCGCCTTCTTCAAGGGGCTTATCGATTAGCGCTTCAAGCGAGGTCTCGCGCGACGTATACGAGAGAATGGACGCGACGTCTGAAGAGTTGTAAAGCGTTTTAGCAATTTGATCTTCGTACGCGCGATAGTTCTGCCGAAAGAGATCGCGCGCCACCCAGGCGGCGTCTTTTTTAACGATCTGCCGATCGACGTATTCGAGGAGTTCAAACTGAATAGAATCTCCCTGGCGTTCGACCGGTTCGATTCCGTCGACGACGAGTCGCCGCGCGCCCTGCGCGAAGTTCGTATAGAGGAACGCGATCGTCGCGTCGAGCCGTTTCGTGAGATCCGCTTTCCAATCGCGCCACTGATCCTCGTCGAGATCGCGTCGCGTTACGCGTCGACCGACGTAGGGGAACGCTTGCAGGTAATCGCCGCTGTAGCGTTCGCCGCGCGCGATTTTTTCAAAGAACGCCTCGGGCGAGAAGGGAATCGTCGCGTCCTGCGCCGTTGGCGTCCAGTTAAAGAGCGACTTGGCGTATTCAACGTGATTCTGCGAATCGCCGCGCGACGTGAGGTCGAGAATAACGCCGCGTCGACCTTCGGACGCGAGCCCCGCGTTGAGAAATTGCAGGGAAAACTGCGTCTTGCCGACCCCGGTCGCGCCGACAATCGCCGTCGTCGTACCTGGAATCAGTCCGCCGCCGAGTTTAGCGTCGAGCCCTGGAATGCCTGTGGAGAATCTCGCCGTGACCGTCATTGTTTTCGTTCCTCTTTAAAAACCGTTATTATCCGGCGTCGCGCTTGGCGCTTGTCGACGCTCAAAACGGTAATTGTAGCGCTTTCGAGAATTGCGTCCAGTCGGCGCTTAGCGCGCTCTGAGAAAATGAGCGGATCGCTATGCGGTAATTTCAAGTTCGCTTGACTCTGAGACGCGAACTTTTACAATCGACTTCATTGGCATTTTATGCGCGTTTTTTAAGGAAAAACATGAAAGAAAAACGTGGCGACGGCAACTACAATCGGGGCTTGGTCAACTCATTTGATCAAGCGAACAGAAAGCGCGCGCATCGCGCGACCAAATAAAGGGAAGTCCTATGAAAGTATTAGCAACCGCACTTGCGCTTTTGGCGTTTACGGCTAGCCGCGCGATCATAGCGTCGGCGCAGGAATATGCACCGCTTATTCAGGAAGACACGGTAAGCGTCGTTAAGTTTAATCTCGAGCGGCTGGACGCGGACGCGCTCGACCGCGAGATCGATCAATTCGTCGCCGGGGTCAGAGCGTGTTTTGACGTTAAGGAACCTGACGCGCGTTATTCCCGCATCGAGGTTTCAGCGACGCTCAAGACGATTCTTTCGTACCTTCAAACGCTGAAGGAACGCGACGTTAAACGCGTCTACCTCGTCTACAACAAACGCAACGACTCGCCGACAAATGCGTTCGGTTGCCTGGCGGTTCCTAATAGCCCCGTAACGGCCGAGGATCTTGACGCTCTCAATCCGGAAGGATCTTTCTTTGGATTCGACCATAATGGAACGTTGTGCGTTCCGTTGGATAGCTGGGGCGGCTCCGCGCGCGAGGAAGAGTATCTTCACGAGCGCTTTTTCCCAAGTGAAACGCCGGCGTCTCGCCCCGAGATCGAAGCCGGTATGAACGCGGTCGAGTCTGAGACTGCGAGCGTCGTTGGCGTCGATTTGGCGTCGAGTAGCGGCGCGTGGCGCAAAACGGTCGTTTCGAGGCGTCTTAAAGGGCTTCTCGACTTTTTACAAGTAGGATCGTTCGACGAATACTATGAGATCGAGGGTAAGATCGATCGTTTTGTAGCCGACTTGTCCAACCGGGTTAGCGCCGCGACGAAACTCGTTCGCTATAGCGCGTGGAGCGTCGACGTAGAGAACCGTCGCGCGAGCGTACTGGTTCAGGCCAATTCCGAGGAGGACGCGGCGCGTCTGCGCGAAATAGTCGAATCAAGCGTGAAGGGCGAACTGAGCGAGTTTACGAGCGCTATTTTGTACGTTTTCTCACAACAGGCCGGAATAAGGGAGAAAGCGCAAGTCGCCGCAACCGTCGTCTCCGGACTCTTGGAAATGGTGAAGTTTGACGTTAAAGGCGCGACTCTTTCGTTAACGATCGATGAAAGAGCAATTGCCTCGACGCTCGCCGAGTTGGAAGATAAAATGAAGATCGACGGAGGGGAGGGGAAAGGAAGCGGCGTATCGTCGCTTCCTCCGCAAGCTTCGTTGAACATGTTGACGCTGGCGTGTCATCTGTACATGAACCAGAACGGCGGTCGAAGTCTCCCTCCGGCATACGGCGCCAATGGGAAAACGTGGCGCGAAGAGGGAACGCTTCAACCGTTTGTCAAGAACGAGGCGGTCTTGACGGGGTTTGCCATGTTAGTTGACGAGGACGGAATCTTCGTTCCGACGCCCGGTAAAACGACGTCGATTCAAGACGTTGCGGACGGAGTTGACAATACGCTTGCCTTTGTCGAGCTAGCTGATCGACGCGACGAGCGCGCGTGCGTTACTTTGAATGAATTTTATGGACAGCTTCGGAATTGTCCTAAAGATCGAGGCGGGTACTACGTCGCCATGGCTTCCGGCCGCGTGGAGAAGCTGGATCGAACAACGACGCTTACTCGACTAAAGGCGCTAACGACGAAGGCTGGTCGCGATCTTTACTTATCGAGCGCACCGACGGACGCGCGTCCGAGATTAGACGTTTTGGTTCGCGCGTCCGCGCGCTACGTGAGCGCGAAGCCGGGTCGCGGCTATCCGCCCGCTTATACGGAAGACGGCAAAACGTGGCTAGAAGCGGGGACGCTTGCCGAGTTCATTGGTTCCGCCTCGCCCGTTCCTGGTTGCGCCATGCTGGTTGATCCCGACGGGATCTTTGAACCGACTCCCGGCAAGTCGACGCGATTCGAAGACGCGCCCGCTCGCCAAGCGATCATGTTTGTCGAATTGGCGGATCCCGAGGAGGTTCGCGCCTGCATAACCGCCGACGAGTTTTACGAACAGCTTCAGAATTGTCCCGAGGACCGTAAAGGCTATCAGGTCGTTATGCGCGGATCCTACTTTACGACGGTTGACAAAACGATTTCTCGCGACGAACTTCAGGCGCTCGTGAGCAAAACGGTCGATCCTGATAAGAAAAAGACGCCGTGATCTTAGCATAAATGTCCCGCTTAAAAATATTAATTACAAGATCAATAATCGAGCGAACTGTCATTGACGCGTCTTACGACGCTTGAAAGGAATACCATGAGAATAGCATTAACGCTCGCGTTTATCGTATCGACGCTGGCGAGCGTCGTTGCGTCGTCGCGCGCGCAAGAGTACGCGCCGTTTCTTCAAGAGGACACGATCGCCGTGCTTCGCGCGAACGTCGATCAGTACGACAAAGAACGCGTTGCCGAGCAGATTGAACAGGTCGTCAAAGCCTCCGCCGTTTATTGGGGGATCGAGAGCGAAGCTTGGAAAGACGAGGTTCCCAAGCTTGCGAGCGGACTCGTAACGAATTTTGGTTCGAAATACGCCGATCCCCTGAAGCGGTTGGGCGTTAAGACGGTATATTGCGTGGTTAACGCGTCTAAAGCTGATTTGGATTCGTTTTACAACTACCTGGCGATTCCAATTTCCGGTATAACCGACGACGGAATTGCCGCCGTTAAAGACGCGCTCGATCTAACGAGCTTCGAGTACGACGGTTTTCTCATAGCGCCGATTATTCCCATTTGCCAAACAGAAGAAGACGTTAAAGCTTTTAGAGAAAAGCATTTCGCTGAAAGGAACGCAATTTCAAAACCGGCGCTGGAATTGGGATTCTCTAAAGTCGGCGCGAACGACGCGATCATTTCCGGCGTCGGCTTACCGCTCGACGTGGATTTTTTAAAGGACGATGAGATCGTCGAGACGGCGCAAAAATTGCTTGACGTAACGCAACGACAGTTTAACGAGGTTGACGTAGAAACCCCGTTCAATAAGTTGCTCGATAGTTTGCTCGCCTGTCGAAAAGAGTCGGCTGAGAATCTTGAGTATCGCGCATGGAGCGTGAATCTTGACAGAGCGCAATTACTTGTCGCGTTAGAATTTAACAAACCGGAGAGCGCGGAGCGCTTTCAACGACTTGTTGAAGTGGAGACGTTATCGAACGCGAAGGAACTATTGGGCGTTCTCTTGAAAAACTTGACGGAACGCGATAGATACGACGACGATCCTGAGGCGACCGAAGCCTTTGTCAAGATTTTAAATAAGACCAAGGACGAGGTTCTGGACGCTTTCGTAAAATTCGAACGCGACGAAAGCGCTTTGATTTGGAAATTAGACGGCGAGTTCTTTTTCAAGAATCGCAACGTCCTTCAGGGAATTGTCGGCAAGATAATCGAAGCTGGAAAACGCGCCTCAGCGCCCACGCAAAAGATAAACAATCTGAAACATATGGCACTTGCGTGCCACAATTATCATGACGTCAATGGGTTTTTACCAGCCGCCTATACGGAGGACGGCAAAACATGGCGCGAGGCGGAAACGCTTAAACCGTATCTTGGGAAAAACGCAGAGGTTCCGGGTTACGCCATGTTGGTCGCCGACGATGGAATCTTTCCATCGTCTCCAGGTAAACATACGAATATGGCGCAAATATTGGACGGACTTACCAACACGATTATGCTGGTCGAATTAGCGGATCCGAAGGATACGCGCGGGGTCATAACCGTCGACGAGTTTTACGAACAACTTCAACAGAGTCCGAAATCACGAAAGAGTTATCTCGTTGCCTTTGGCGACGGTAGCGTTCGTTCGGTACCCACGTCGATCTCATTGGAAGAACTTAAGGCGTGGACGACGAGAAACGGGGGCGAGGACGTTTACAATCGCGATCAGCGGCAACAGGCCCAACCTGTCGACCAACAATCAAAAGGAACAATACGTTTAGGGTACGTCCTTAGGAAATTACATTTCCTTGCGCAGGCGTGTCATATGTATGCCGCGCGAAATGACGGCTATTTACCAGCCGCTTATCCTAAGGAAGGAACGACGTGGCTGGCCGCCGAGTCGCTCAAACCTTTTATAGAAGAATATGTTAAAGTGGACGGATGTGCGACGATTATCGCCGCCGACGGCGTCTTTCCGTCGTCGGTAGACGCCAAAACGAGACTCGACGCCGTGACCGACGGCCTTGACAATACGATCATGCTGGTCGAATTGGCGGATCCATCGGATAAACGAGGCGTGATTGCCGTCGAGGAGTTTTACGAGCAGCTTCAGAATTGCCCTGCCGAGCGCAAAGGATACTACGTCGCGATGGGAAGCGGTCGCGTTACGCTTCTTGATAAGGCGACGACGCTCGATCAGCTGAAAAAGCTTGTCTCGAAAGCCGGGGACGACTTTGGAAGGATTGACGAAGAGAAGACGGAGTCGAAAGCGACGCCGCGAAGCGACCGCGACGAAACGAGTATGAAACTGCGAGCGTTGGCGATTGCGAGCTTGAATTATTTCGACGTCAATCAGGAATTGCCGGCGGCTTACGATGAAGACGGTAAGAATTGGTGGGAAACGGGAACGCTTGGCAAGTACTTAGTTGGCAATTTCCCGAACGTCCATGTTTACGGATGCGCGGCGCTTGTCGACGAATCCGGAATCTTTGTTCCAACGCCTGGTCAAAGGACTAAAAGTTTACAGATTGCGGATGGAACGTCGAATACGATTATGTTCGTCGAA
>CADCOO010000224.1 GCA_902803085.1 uncultured Planctomycetota bacterium | reverse complement strand
CGCGCCGACGTTGGTCATTGCGACGGGATAGACGACGACGGCGGGCTTGCTCGCGGTTTTATCGCCTAGCGGTCTCGCGTCTTCGGCTTGCGCGCTGATCGCGGCGAAAGCGACGGGAATCGCCAAACACAGAGCGGCCCGTTTAAACAATGTCTTCGATAGTTTCATGGTATTCCTTTCCAGTAGATTTCCGAGTTGACCGTACGCGCGCCTACCAAGGGGGTCATTTCACCGCGCGCGTCCCGAGCCGATCCTGTCCGTTGCGAACGTACTCGCGCCACTCTCGCTCGAGCGCGTCGAGGGACTCGCAGTCGTAAAATCGCCGCAACGCGTCGTCGAGCCCGACGTTTCCGTTCGTGAGTTCGTCGAGAAACGCGGCGAACCATCTCGAACCGCCTCGACCGATCAGGTAGTCGACGACGCTGAAGCCCTGAACGTAGAGCAAGAGCTCGGGATCGTACTCGTTTCGTCCGTAGAGTCGCGCGAGGGACGTCGTTTCGCCGCGCGCAAATCGACGATAGACCTCGCCGCGCAGTCGCGCGCGATTCGCCGTTTCGGAATTCTGCGCGACGCCTTCGTTAAAGAAGAGGTCGAAATAGTCGTCGAGGTAGTAGAAGAAGAACGCGTGCGTGAGCTCGTGATCGAGCGCGCCGCCGCGCGACTCTTCAAAGGTCATATAGAGAACGATCTCGGCAACGTCGGGTCGCGCGTACGCGGTATACCCAGCGACGGGTCCGCCGTTCGGGCGTCGGAACCGGACGGGTAAAGTCTTCCATCGTCTCGGGACGCCGTAGCGTTCGACGAGTCGCGCGACGATCGCGTCGCATTCGCGCTCGACGGCGAGCGGATTGAGAACGCCTTCGACGCGCACGTACTTCGATCGTAACGTCGCGTCGTCCTCTGCGCGACCGTTCGAACCGAGCGACGCGGCAAGCGTAAACGCGCCGATCGTTAGAATGAACCAATTGCGTGGCATAAAACCTCCTTCCGTAGAATTTCCCCTATTATCGCTCGCGCTCCGTCGACTATTCGCGCAAAGATTGAAAAGAGAGGCTTAAGTTTTAGGAAAGAGGAACGGCGCAATTGCAAACCGCTCGCGCTTTTGGTATACTGGGGTCAGGCGTCGGTTTTACCGTACCCGACGCGCAACCGTCAACGCTCAGACAGGAGAATGAAATATGACCACAAGCGCTCACGCTTTTCCGAAATTACACAACGCGACTTGGCCCGGCGTCGTTGGAAAAGGCACGCCCGACAGCGAGCCGAGCCTCGACCTCGCGACAATGCTCGAGCTCACGACGAACGCGGAAGTAGACGGCGTGAAATTCGACGGCTTCGACCTCTTTCTCGCGCCGCCTCATTTCGATCTCGCCAATCGCGAGGCGGAAATCGACAAGCTCACGCAGATTTGCGAGGATAAAAAGCTTGAAATCGGGTCGTTCGTCGCGAACGTCTGGTCGGGCTCGGCGATAGGCGACGAAACGAAACGCTCGGCGTTCCTAGCGGCGGTTGACGAAGGGTGCGCGATTGGGGCGGAACTTCGCAAGCGCGGGGTTCGTCCGAGCGGTTGCGTGCGCATCGACTCGTCGTGCTCGGTCGACGCGTGGGCGGCTGATCCGGAGGCGAATACGAAGCAGATCGTCGAGACGTTCAAGCAGGCGTGCGACATAGCGGCGAAATACGGCGAGACGCTCGCGATGGAAGGCGAGGTCTGCTGGGGCGGCATGCACAGCTGGAAGCGTTGCGTGGAGGTTCTCGAAAAGGTCGATCGTCCGAACGAACTCGGGTTCCAGGCGGACATGTCGCACACGAATCTCTTCCTACTCGGCGCGAACGCGCCTGAAGACCGCATTCTTCCGGATGATTTCGACTGGTCGCAAACGGACGTTTACGAGGAAGCGTACGTTAAAATGACGGACGCGCTGCGTCCTTGGACGGTCGATTTCCACGTGGCTCAGAACGACGGCACGGTCTTCGGGTCGGGCGCGCACGATAAGACGGGGCGCCACTGCCTGCCGAAGGATCCGAACGGCAAGCTCGACATAGTTAAGCTCGCGAAATACTGGCTCACGGAGAACGGAGCGCCGACGAAGCGGTTCAAGCATCTCTGCTGGGACGGGTGCATGTTCCCGAATAGCGCGATGACGAATCCGCAAACGTGGAACGACGTTCTCGGCGCCATGAAGGCGGTTCGCGACGCATGGGGCTGGTAGTCTCTTCCGCGCCTCCGATTGAAAAAGAAGAAAATTGAAAAAAATCGCCGCGCGCTCTTGTTCTAGCGCGCGGCGTCGGTTATACCTTCTACGTCGACGCGGCAAAACGCGTCGACTTTACGATGATTATGGCGTCGGCGCGGCGACTCGTTCGACCGCGCGACTTGAAACTAACCACCTTTTTGGAAAGGCGATCGATGAAAAAATCGTTCCTCCAGAGAGCGCTCGCCGTTCTCGTGTGCGCCGCCGCCGTGCTCGGCGTCGTTCTTCCTTCCTTCGCCGACGACTGGAAGCCCGTCGACGGTATTCTCCTCTCGAAATTCGCAAAAGACGTCTCGCCCGACAAAGCTTGGCCTGAATATCCGCGTCCCCAAATGACGCGCGACTCCTGGGTCAATCTCAACGGGCTCTGGGACTATAAGATCGTCCCCGTCGAAAGTGAATTCGTTAAGTGCGAAACCGCCCCGAAATTCGGAGAAGCGGACGGACAAATCCTCGTTCCGTACTGTGTCGAATCCGCGCTCTCCGGCGTCGGTAAGACGGTCGGTAAGGAGAACTATCTCCTCTACAATAAGGCGCTCGATATTCCCGCAGATTGGGCTGGTAAAGAAATCCACCTCAACTTCGGCGCCGTCGACTGGCGTTGCGACGTCTATCTCAACGACGTCAAAGTCGGATCGCACCAAGGCGGATACTGCCCCTTCACGGTCAATCTGACCCCCGCCGTTAAAGCGGACGGCGAGAATAATCTTGTCGTCAAGGTCTGGGACCCCACCAACGACGGTCCCCAGGGCATTGGCAAGCAGATTAAGAACCCGCACGGCATTTGGTACACGCCCGTTACCGGCATTTGGCAGACCGTCTGGATGGAAGCCGTGCCGAAGGCGCACATCGTTAAGGTTCGCCCGATTCCCGATATCGACGACATGACCGTCGCCGTCGTCGTCGAAGCCGCCAACGCGGAAGGCTACAAGATCAAGGTCGGCGATCAGACTGCGAAAGTCGTCTCCGGTTCCGCGACCGTAACCCTCAACGTCTCCGACGCCGAACTCTGGACCCCCGACAATCCCAAGCTTTACGACTTCTCCGTCGCGCTCGCTAAAGACGGTGAGACGATCGATTCCGTCGGTTCCTACTACGCCATGCGCAAAACGTCCCTCGGAAAAGACGCCGACGGGATCACGCGACTCATGCTCAATAACGAATTCGTCTTCCAACATGGTCCGCTCGATCAAGGTTGGTGGCCGGACGGACTCTATACCCCGCCGACCGACGAAGGCATGATCTACGACCTCGAAGTCCTCAAAGACATGGGCTTCAATATGCTCCGCAAGCACATTAAGGTCGAGCCCGCGCGCTACTACTACGCTTGCGATAAGATCGGCATGCTCGTATGGCAAGATATGCCCAGCGGCGACACCCGACACTACATTACTCCGAGCGAACCCGACGCGCTACGCACTCCGGAATCCGTCGCGTACTACGAAACCGAGCTCAAGCAAATGTTCTACGCGCTCGATTTCTTCCCATGCATCGTTATGTGGATCCCCTTCAACGAAGGGTGGGGACAATTCGACACGCCGCGAATCGTCGACCTCTGCAGACAACTCGACCCGACCCGCCTTGTCAACTGCACCTCCGGATGGTCTGATCGTCCCTGCGGCGACGTCCACGATATGCACAACTACCCCGGACCCGGAATGTTCCCGCCGGAAGAAAACCGCGCTACCGTTCTCGGCGAATACGGCGGACTCGGTCTGCCCGTCAAGGGACACTCCTGGAAAGAGGACGGAAACTGGGGATACGTCTCCTTCTCCGATAAGGACGCCCTCTTCAATCGCTACAACAGCTTGAATCGCGCTATGCGTCCGCTCATCGCCAAGGGGCTCTCCGCCGCCGTCTATACCCAGACGACCGACGTCGAAATTGAAGTCAACGGCTTCATGTCCTACGACCGCGAAGTCATTAAGTACCCGGTCGAAAAGATGAAGGATTCCAACGAATCGCTACGAGGACCCGCGCCGACCACCACGATCGTCGTCGGCTGCTCGCGCCATGAGGCGAAGACCTGGAAGTATACCTTCGACGCGCCCGCCGACGATTGGTTCAAAGCCGACTTCGACGATAGCGCTTGGAAAGAAGGCGAAGGCGGATTCGGAACCGAAGGCACGCCGGAAGCGGTCGTTCGCACCACGTGGGATACCTCCGATATCTGGATGCGTCGCGCCGTCGAGCTCAAGGAAGAAGATATCGCGAATCCTGAAGACATGCTCGCGTATATCTATCACGACGAAGACGCCGAAGTCTATATTAACGGCGTTCTCGTCGGCTCCTTCGCCGGCTACCAGACGTACTACTACGCCGACGTCGACACGAAGGCGCTCAAAGAAGCGCTCAAGGTCGGCAAGAACGTCGTCGCCGTCCACTGCAAGCAAACGCGCGGCGGACAGTTCATCGACTTCGGTCTCGTGCGCGAAACCTTCCAAAAGTAGTTCGCAATAGCGTTCAGACGCTAAAATAACGAAAGGCGAACGGTTGAATTCTATTCGACCGTTCGTTTTTTCTTGGCGGCGAGCGTCGACGCGCGTTTTAAAAACTTGAACGCGTTCGCGAACGATTCAATTTAAACCTCGCGACGTCAAGTGGATTACGACGTTTTACCATCCGTATCTCGTTACGTTTAATAACGAAAACCAATCGAAGCGCGACATTTTTAAAGATTTTTTAGAAACGCGGCGCGCTTACCCCTTGTTTGTCAGACAAGAACGAGTAAAATAGGAGAAACTTTACGAGCGTCGAGTAGGCGCGACGATTTTGGCAAGCGATCCGCAATCGGGTCGCGTTCACTACGGAGAAAGAAGAAATGGCTACGATTGGCTCGCGCGTGAAAGCGCTACGTCGCAAACTACATTTAACCCAGGTGGAATTCGCGCAGAAGATTCGCGTCAAGGGCGGAGTCGTCTCCGCGTGGGAAAACGGCTCGGCGCCCGTGCCCTACGGACGCGTTAAGATCATTTGCGACGCCTATCACGTCAACGAAGATTGGCTCGTGAACGGCAAGGGCGAAATGTCGGCGCAAGCGGTCGCCGTTCCGTCGCGCGACGCCGCGCTTCAGTACCTGTATCAGATTCTACTGAAAATGCCGTTCAGCGTGCGCGACGAGACGCTCGGCGTCATGCGCGACCTCGTTACGCGTTTCGATTGCAATCTCGACGAAACGCCGGAAGATCCGTCCGATTACATCGAAGAGTCGGAAGCCTATGAATTCGCGTCCGCAGACGACGACTTCGACGAAATCGACGAAGACGACGAGGAAGATTACGATTTCGACTTCGACGAAGACGACGATTAATCCGCAACCGGTCCCTCGCGCCTTATAAGCGCGCCCAATAGTTAAGCGGCGCGACCTCGAGAAAGGTCGCGCCGCTTAACTATTCAATCGTCGCGCTAATCGCGAATCAGGACGTCGCGAGAATTTGCTCCAGGCGTCCAAAATTCTCCGTCTGAAGCATGTCGAACGCGCGAATTGCCTCTTCTTCCGTCGTAAACGCGAAATCCGCGCGCGCGTCCGTTGCCTTGACTTCAACGCGTCGAACGACCGCTTCGCTCGTTGCGCCGCCCGTCGTCGGACGTTCTCTTTTGACCGTTGTTGAACTCATTATACCTATCCTCGAAATGTTCGCGCCCACTATGGAACGCCGTCGTCTCGTTTGCGCTCAATTATCCAACGACTCGAACGCGACGCGCTCGAAACCGTCGGCTTCAGTATAATCTGTTTTTCGGTCGACGGCGCGTCGCCGCCTCTGGAAAAATCGTCCGAGCGCTCCCTTTTTTCAAAGGACTAGCGCGCTCAAACGTCGCAATTGACACGACCGGCAATTTCAGTCGATCAATTTTCTCTATTTTAACGCTTCTTTTTGTCCTGTCAACGGCTCTTATTTTATTCATATCGCGCGCGCTGCGCGTACTCGTTAATCAACGCCGATAACCTCGATCGTCTCTCTTACCGGCGAACCGTTGACAATATTCGTAACGACGTTCAGGCGCCTCGTTTTCAGGCACGCTTCCTTGCCCGTCGTCGTTGAAGAATCGCGCCATTTAAAATGATTGGACGCCAAATACAACGCGTCCGCGCGCGCTTCGTAACCCGAGCCGGGAATGACGACCGAACGAACGCCCATATTCGTTATCGGACGCCCGCCCAGCACGGAGTCGTACGCGCCGACGTCGATTCCAACTCCGCCAACGTAATTCGTCGCGACGCCCGAACCTGCCGCGTGCTGAAGAGATTCCCAACGCCCGCGCCAGACCGCCCAGAACCGCCAGACGCCCGCCTCGCCCGAAGGACGGCTCGTCGCCGTGGGACAGCAGACCTCAAAGACGAAACTCGTATCGACCTGGCACGCGTCCCCGACCAGAAAGCACGCCGTACCGCGCCAGAGGCCGGCGGAATTCTGCGTCCAGTCGGTCTGCAAAAGGGCGGGACGCGCGTCGAACGGCGGCGGCGACGCGACCGGTTGCGGCTCCTCGTCCTGCAACGCCGTCTCGACGTTCGAGCTGCCGTATTCGACCAACTCGCGCGCCGCGCGACGCGTTACTCGTAATTCTCTCATAT
>CADCOO010000223.1 GCA_902803085.1 uncultured Planctomycetota bacterium | reverse complement strand
GACGAATCCCGAATTGATCGCCAGTATGCCGGCGATTGTCCAGGAACTCAAACCGATTATCGTCTTCTGGTCGGTTCCTCTCGCCTTCTTGATCTCCATCTTGATTGGAGTCGTCTTTGGCGTTTATCCCGCTATTCGCGCGGCGAAGATGGATCCGATTGAAGCGTTGCGACACGAGTAATCAGTTCTTCAACGCTTTTCTCGATACGGTAGAGAGAATGGTTGACGCTCGTTTTTTACGGCGAGTTTAGCCGTTCTCTCTTCCTTTTTACTCGCGATTCGCGTTTAACGAGTCGCTTTCACTACTAATCAAAGATCAAATAAACGAAAACGCAAAACAATGGATTATCGCAACTATCTGAAAGAGTATCCGGACGCCAACGGCCGTTTTGGCGAGTATGGCGGGTCCTATCTTCCCCCCGAACTTCAAGAGGCTTTCGACGAAATAACCAAAGCGTACAAGACGATCTGTAATTCCGCGCAATTCATAGCGGAACTTCGCCGCATTCGTCGCGAATTTCAAGGACGCCCGACGCCGGTTTCGCACTGCGAACGCTTATCGCGCGAACTTGGCGACGGAACGTGCCAAATCTACTTGAAACGCGAGGACCTTAATCATACGGGCGCCCACAAGCTGAATCACTGCATGGGAGAAGGGTTGCTCGCGAAATTTATGGGCAAGAAACGCATTATAGCGGAGACGGGCGCGGGGCAACATGGGGTTGCGCTTGCGACGGCGGCCGCTTATTTTGGACTCGAGTGCGAAATCCATATGGGCGAGGTCGACATAGCGAAGCAAGCGCCGAACGTAGCGCGCATGAAAGTTCTGGGCGCGAACGTCGTATGCGTAACCGAAGGATTGCGCACGCTGAAAGAGGCGGTCGATTCCGCGTTTCGTTCGTACGCTAAAAACTATAAAGATTCGATCTATTGCATCGGTTCGGCCGTTGGACCGCACCCCTTCCCAATGATGGTGCGCGATTTCCAAGCGGTCGTCGGGTTTGAGGCGCGCGATCAGTTTCAGGAGATTACCGGTTTTCTGCCCGACGTCGTGTGCGCGTGCGTTGGCGGCGGCAGTAATTCGATCGGAATGTTTGAAGCGTTCCTTGGCGACGCGTGCGAAATCGTCGGGGTCGAGCCTCTTGGTCGCGGTCCCGGCTACGGCGATCACGCGGCGTCGGCGACGTACGGCGAGAAGGGCGTTATGCACGGTTTTGAGAGCATTATGCTCAAAGATCCGAACGGCGAGCCCGCGCCGGTCTATTCGATCGCGAGCGGTCTCGACTATCCTTCCGTCGGTCCGGAGCACGCCTTCTTGAATTCGATCGGACGCACGCGCTACGAGGCGGTCGACGACGCGGACGCGGTCGAGGCGTTCTTCCGTCTTTCGCGCACGGAGGGTATTATTCCGGCGTTGGAGAGTTCGCACGCAATTGCGTACGCCATGAAAGTCGCGTCGCGCGAATATGGTAAGTCAATTCTCGTGAACTGCAGCGGTCGCGGCGATAAGGACGTCGACTTCGTCGTTGATAAATTTGGAATCGGGGACGAGTTTCTCGCGCAGCGTCGCGCGGACGGTAAATATATCTGATTGCGATTTGCCGCGTTTTGCAAGCCTAAGATTATTAAAAAACCGACGCCGGATTCGACGTCGGTTTTTTTATCTCATTCGAGCTAAGACGACGGAAGATTTCACAATCGCTTATTTAACTTTCCACAGGAAACGATAGTTAAATCGACGATTAGGCGCGGTATCCCCCGCGACGCACAAAGAGATCGCGTCCTTAAGCTCCTGCGGATTGTCGCTCCATTTGAAGTCGAAGGAGACGGAGTCGCCCGTTCCGCCAATCGCGTCGCGCGGAACGACGACGCAGAGGAGATTCTTTTCTACCGCATACTGCAAAGTTGCAATTTCTTCCCATTCGCCGTCGTTTTGATTCCATTTGCAGAGAGTCGTTTGCGAATCGTCGGTTACTTTACGATTGACTATGTAGTCGAATCCGCACCAGCCGGTCGAGTAGTCTTGGTCGGAATTGACGAAGAGTAGCGCCCAGTTGGGATCGGTCGACGGGGTCCATGCGTCTGCCGCTTCCGCGTAGAAGTAGAAATTATTCTCGTCGACCCCAACTTTGGCGCGGACGATATCGTTGCGTCCGGTCGTATCGACGTAACGTTCGCCTGCGTAGCCGATCGCGTCGCGGTGCGCGACGTCGCCGATCGTGTCGAGATATTCGACTTTAATCGAGTCGTAAGCGCCCAGAGCATTCTTTGCCGATCCGTCTGCGACTTTTGTAACGCCGACATTTTGCGGAATGGGGCGCGCGCCCTTGTAGCGACGAATATTCTGGACCGTCTGCATGTAATAGTTGTCAGTATATCCTCCCTTCATCGGCTGAATGCAACGATTGAATTCTGCGTTGTACTGGTCGACGAAGAAGTAGGTCGCGTCCTTGCCGCGCCGCATGAAATTGAGTCCGGCGAGCGTTTCCGGCGTATGATACTTGCCGGCGGTCCATTCGTTCCAGTCGTTTAGATAAATGAACTGCGGTTTGATCGAGAGCGCTTCGTCCCAACGCTCTTGGTAATAAATGCCGTAGGCTTCTGGATTCTTAACAGTTTTGCCGAGCCAGGGAACGAACGCTTCTTTGGGCAAATCGTATTCGTTAAGCTCTGGTTCGCCTTTTTCGCGCGTCCACGATTTTCCAATAAGGCTGGATGGATGTTGCGCCGGCGTTACGGCGGCTTCCTCTATTCTGCCGTTATGTTTAGACGCGAGTTCGGACGGCGTCATTTTCTTAACGTTTTCATTGCCAAGATCGTATCCGAAGGACCATTTGTCTTCCGTGCCGACGTATCGTTGTCCGTTCCACTGGTAGTACCCCCACCACATACATCTTAGGGTAAAGAAGTCCTTGATTTCTTGCGGATAGTCCTCGTAGAACTCCTCGCAGTATGCCGGATCGCCATAGTGCGGGTGGTTTTTATCCGTTTTGGCGTTAGGATCGTAGTTGGGGTTATGACACTTTATTCCCCCACGATTGGCGTCGACTTCGGGCGTCGAGTTGTAGAGAAGTAGCGGTTTGCCTTCCCAGTAAAACCAGAGATCCTTGTACTTGGGTTCTTTGTAGTATCTCTCGTAGAGTTTTTGAACGACGGTAATTGATTCTCCGTTGAAGGACCAGAAGCAGAATTGCGGGGTCTGATTTCCTTCAGCGCGCATTTTCTCCATCGTTTTAAAGAGTACTTCCCATTCGTCCCAATAGTGAACGGCGTTCGTAACGTCGAGAATAATAACGTCGATTCCGGCGTCGACGAGTTCCGACATATCCTTGCGAATAACGTACTCGTCTTGACTAAGGAAGTATCCGGTTTCCGGCTCGCCCCAGTGGAATGAACCTTGTCCATGCCAAGCGGGGTGTTTAGCGTCGAGACGCGCTTCAGGCGCTTCGTTTAGGATTTTGGTAACGTCGCTCGTATAAGGGTGAGGAAGCTTGGCGAGCCCCTGAGTGTGCCAGGTAATGTAGAATATTCCGACGACGCGTTTTTGATCGTGTTTGACGGGACCTACTTCCGCGTTAGTCGGAGTAACGCGTCCTAAAGCGTCGACGGCGAACCACGTGTCGGAGCATAGATCGCGAGGCGCGGCGGCGTAAGCTGCGGCGCATACGGCGAACGACGCGACCGCAAGCATAAAACGTAATTTCAAGCTGATTAATCTTTTCATATCTCACAGTTTCTGCGTAGGGAAGGTTTGTCGAGCTTATCGAGCGTTCCAAATAGCGTCGTCAATAGCGTCGACCTGTCATTAATCTCCCTCTTTTATACAATCGCGCTCGTCGCCCGTCAACCGTTAAAAGGCTTTTTTAAAGCAGTCGATCGTTTTTCCTAAACGCGAAAAAGCGCAATGAGCGGGTCATTTCACGCTCATTGCGCATTAAATTACTAACTTGGTCGCTTAGTCGAAAGGAAGGGGGATTATTCAGTCGCTTGGAAGAAGAATCGACTTTCCGGGGCGACGTCGCCGCGGACGTAAACGTCGTCGACTTCGATTTCCTTACTGCCAAAATCGTCGAGCCACTTAAAGCCGATTCTATTAAAGGACGCCTGGTCCTTTGTCAG
>CADCOO010000222.1 GCA_902803085.1 uncultured Planctomycetota bacterium | reverse complement strand
GTTGTGAGATCAACTTGGGTTCCGTCTGCGTCAAAGAGTTTGGGACTCGCCCAAATCGCTTGATCGCAGTCGTAGGAGTCGCCCGCATAGTTCGCGACGAGATAGAACTCGCGCGCGCCCTCGAGATTGACGTTCAACGTTTGCGCCGGCGTGGCGACGCGCGCTAGTTTCGAAACGACCGGCTCGAACGCGTTCGCGGCGCGCGTTGCGAAGCCTGCGACGACGGCGAGCGTTAGGACGGCGAGTTGGAACGCTTTATTGCGTGTCATACGTTTTCCTCCCGAGCGGCGGGTACTGTTTATCGTTTGAATTATTCGGCGGCGACCGCCTCGTCTTCAGTATAATTATCGTAGCGTTTCATTTCAAGAGTCGGAGTTCGTCGTTAGATTTCATTTTGGCAAAGCTTGTGGAATAAACGGACGGCGCGCGCTGAAAAGCGCGATTTTTGGAAAAAGAATGGGACGGCGCTTTTTTTCTTGCCGGAACTCTGTTATATTATATCCTAGTCGCGCGAGTGCGCGGCGCAATAATTGTTATAATTGCCCGGAAGAGTCCGCGCGAGCGGCGCGCTTCGAGTCGTATAATAGTAAGGAACATACGCGATGGTTATGAAGAAATTTATGAATGATCCGCAACGAGTCACGAACGAGCTCCTGGAGGGTTACGCGCTTTGCTATCCGAAGAAGATCAAGCTTGTTTCGGAAAAGATCGTGGTTCGCGCGACGCCGAAATCGAAGGATAAGGTCGCGATCATTACGCTCGGCGGCGCCGGTCACGAGCCCGCGTTGAGCGGTTTCGTTGGGGAAGGCATGCTCGACGCGTCGGTGGTCGGCGATATTTTCGCGGCGCCGGGCGCGCCGAAGATCGTGGAAGCGTTGCGTATGTTCCGCGACTACAAGGGTATCATTCTCGTCGTTCTGAACCATGAAGGCGACCAGCGGAACGCGAATATGGCGCTCATGATGGCGAATAAGGAAGGTATTCAAGTCGCAAAGATCGTTACGGCCGAAGACATCGCGCCCGGTATCGACGCGCCTCCCGCCGATCGACGCGGACTTGGCGGCTGCATTCCGCTCATTAAGATCATGGGCGCGGCGGCGGAGAAGGGCATGGACGTCGATCAGATTCTCGAACTTGGCGAACGCTTCAATAAGCGCATGGCGACGCTTGCGGTAACGCTGAAGGTCGCGACGCATCCTCAAGCGGGTCAAGAGATCGGGGCGCTCGGCGACGATCAAATGGAGATCGGCATGGGTCAGCACGGCGAAGGCGGCGGAAACGGACCGGAACCGATGCAGAGCGCCGACTGGGTCGCGGAGACGATGGCGAAGAAGTTGATTCGCGCGGTCGACGCGAAGAAGGGCGAGAAAGTTGCGCTCATTATTAACGGGAGCGGCGCGACGACGCTTATGGAGATGTTCGTCGTCTTCCGTAAGGCGTACGAAGTCGTAACGGGCGAGGGAATCGAAGTCGCGGCGAGCATGTGCGACGAAATTCTCACGGTTCAGGAGGCGGCCGGCTTCCAGATGTTTATCGGAGTCTTTGACGACGAGACGCTCGCGCTCTTTAACGCCCCGAGCGACGCGCCGTACTGGACGACCCGCTAACGTATCGCGCGTACGAATTGCGCGAGACTTTATTCCTTATGGGCGCGCTGCCGTCGCGCGGCGCGCAGGATTTATTATGACGACAGAATTTACCAAAGACGTATTACTCAAAGCGCTTCGACTCGCGCTTGCGTCGGTCGAGGCGCATTTCGACGAACTCAACGCGCTCGACGCGGCGACCGGCGACGGCGACCACGGCACGGCGATCGTCGCGACTATGAAGGCTGCGGTCGAGTCGGCGGAGGCGCCCGCCGGGCTTTCCGACACGCTTTCGAATATTGCGATGGGCGTTATGACGGCGACGGGCGGCTCGACGAGCTCGCTGAACGGTTCGTTCTATATGGGTCTTAGCTCCGGCGCGGTCGCGGACGCGTTGACGCCGGCGCAAACGGTCGCGATGTTGCAGTCGGGTCTCGACATGATGAAGACGACGACGAACGCGGTCGTCGGCGATAAGACGATGATGGACGCGATGATTCCCGCAATAGAAGCGGCGTCGGCGACGCTTGCGTCCAATAGCGGCGCGACGCTTGCCGAGATCTTTCAGTCGGCGGCGACCGCGGCGCGCGAAGGCGCGGCGAAGACGGCGGATTACGTAGCGAAATTTGGTCGCGCGCGCAATTTGGGCGAGCGGTCGAAGGGCAGTTGCGACGCTGGCGCGACGAGTTTGGCGCTGATCTTCCAGGCGTTTGCCGACGCCGTTGCGGAAGGTTAGTTCGACGTATAGAACACAATGAAATTGGCGTCGGCGCGCAACGTTGACGCCGCAGTAGAAATTAGAATAGGATCTTTTAACAATGGCAGACAACGAAGGCAATATCGCCGCGAAAGATTATGGAGTTGGAATTCCTCAAAAGCAAGAGGGCTTCTTCCTGAAGGGGAACGAAAACGCGAGTTACGGGATTAAATCTCGTCTTTCTCAGGTCTTCAATCAAAAGTCCGGGCACACCGTCATGTTGGCGTTCGACCACGGTTTCATTATGGGACCGACGTCCGGATTGGAGCGCATCGATCTTACGATCAATCCCCTGATCCAGTACAGCGACTGCATTATGTGCACGCGCGGCATTCTCCGTTCGATCGTTCCCCCGACGTGCAATAAGCCGATTTCGTACCGTTTCGACTCTGGCACGACGATTCTCACGAGCCTCAACGACGAAACGTTGCACGACGTGGAAGAGGCGATTCGCCTGAACGTCTCCCTCATGGCGGTTATGGTCGCGATCGGCGATCCGGATCACGAAGGCTCGACGATTCGCAATCTGACGAAGACCGTCGACTACGGCATGCGCTACGGTATTCCGACCCTCGGCGTTACCGCCGTTGGTAAGAATTTGACGCGCGACGCGCGCTATCTTGGACTCGCGACGCGCGT
>CADCOO010000221.1 GCA_902803085.1 uncultured Planctomycetota bacterium | reverse complement strand
GCAAAACGTCGAGACCCTTTTCGATATGCGCTTGTACGCGCTTACGAAGGCTAATTCGCTTGCTGATATTCTCTCTTTCGCAGAGACCTCGGTCTTCTAGAAATTGTTTCGGAGCTAAACGAAGACGGCCGTCCTACCAAGTCGTCTCGTATGGAGGAACCGGCTTCCCCATCCGGCGGCGCAGCCGCCACGATTGGAGCCCCGGATGAAATCCGGGGGAAGGTGGGAACCAGACGCCGCGAGGCGCAGTCGAAACAGCCGTTCCTCCCAACGTCGACGCATTGTTCATGGCGCCTGTAATGGAATCGCTATGGTTAAAAATCAAGTCGATAATGTTGACGTTTTTTTATTATTGTTTAAAATCACATGCGGCGTCTCGCATATTGACGCCTTAGTTAATAACGCATTGGACGAGCGCGCTCGTCGGTTATTCGGTCGAAACGCGGGGACGCTGCTATGGACGCTAATCAGACAATACTTGAACTGTCGGAAGAAGACGTTAAATCGAAATACATCGATCCGGCAATTAAAAGCGTCGGGTGGACGGAACAGCGCATTGCTCGCGAATACAAGATAACCGACGGCAAAATTAACATATTCGGAAATAAGACTACGCGCGAGGCTCCGAAGCGCGCCGACTACGTCTGTTTTCATTCCACCAATCTTCCGCTAGCCGTTATTGAAGCGAAAAAGGCGAAATTTAGCGTCTCGCACGGCATGCAACAGGCGAAGGAATACGCCAAGATGCTCGACGCGCCCTTTGCCTACAGCTCTAACGGCACGGCGTTTCAGGAATACGATTTTCTTACTGGTAAAGAGCGCGAAGTACCGTTAGACCAATTTCCGTCTCCCGAGGATTTATTCGAGCGTTATCACGAAGAATCGCACGACGGCGCCGGACTCTCAATGGAGGAGGAGAAGATTATTGGTCAGGCGTATTACTCCTCTTCGGGGTTCGGACCGCGCTATTACCAGCGGGTCGCGATTAATCGTTGCGTTGAGGCGATAGCGCGCGGTCAAGAGCGACTTTTGCTCGTTATGGCGACGGGAACGGGCAAGACGTACACGGCGTTCCAGATCGTTTGGCGCATGCTCCAGTCGGGAATGAAGAAGAAGATTCTCTATCTCGCAGATCGTAATATTCTGGTCGACCAATCGATTCAGCAGGATTTCAAGCCGCTTTCGAAGGTTGTAACGAAGATCAACTTTGCGAAGGCGGACATGAGCGAGCTCAAGGCGTATCAGGTCTTTTTTGCGCTCTATCAGCAGATGGACGGGCAGGACGTTAAGGAAAACGCTTCTGAAGAGGACAATGACGACGGCTTTATTGAGCATTACAAGAAGTTCCCGAAGGACTTTTTCGATCTAATTATCGTCGACGAATGTCATCGCGGATCGGCAAAGGAAGAGAGCCGCTGGCGCCGCATTTTGGAGTACTTCGATTCCGCGACGCAGGTCGGTATGACGGCGACGCCGAAGGAAACGAAAGACGTCTCCAATATCGATTATTTCGGCAAGCCGCTCTTTATCTACAGTTTGCGCGACGGCGTCCGGGACGGGTTCCTGGCGCCCTTCCGCGTGCTGAACTTTAAGACGAATATCGGCGACGGTTGGCGACCTCTCAAGGGCCAGCTCGACGCGTTTGGCAATCCAATTGAAGATCGAGAATACACCAATAGCGACTTCGACTACAATATCGTTATCCAGGATCGAATCGATCAGGTCGCAAAGGTCATAACCGACTTCCTCAAGGAGACGGACCGCATGGCGCGCACGATCGTCTTCTGCGCTACGGAAGACCACGCGGAACGTATGAGAATCGCGCTCGCCAATCTCAATAGCGACATGTGCAAGGAGAACTCGGACTACGTCGTGCGCATTACCGCAAGCGACGACTACGGCAAGAGCAAGCTCGACTATTTCATTTCCGTAAACTCCCCTTATCCCGTTATTGCGACGACCTCCGATCTCCTCTCTACCGGCGCCGACTGCAAGACGACGAAGCTCATTGCGCTCGATAAGAATATCGGTTCAATGATTCAATTCAAGCAGATTATCGGGCGCGGCACGCGCATACGCGAGGACGTCGGCAAGACCTTCTTTACGATCCTCGACTTCCGCAATAACGCGCGGCATTTCGCCGATCCCGATTGGGACGGCGACGTCGAAATGGACGACGATTACGAACCGGGAAAACACGGCGACGGTCCTAAGCCGCCGACTAAACCGAAAGATCCGCCGGGCGATTCGAAGTACAAGCCGCTCGTCAACGCCGACGGCTGTAAAGTCGAGATCATTCACAAGACGGTTTCCGTATACGATCCCGACGGTAAACTGTTGCGACAAGAAAGCTACGTCGACTATACGAAGAAGAATATCATCGGCTCCTACGCGACTCTTGAAAACTTCGTTCACGAATGGTCGGAGGAAGAGAAAAAGAGCCGAATTAAAGAGGAGTTTAAGGCGCGCGGACTCGACTTGGACGTCATGAAGGAATTGCACGGCATGACCGACGTCGACGACTTCGACTTCATCTGCCACGTCGCGTTCGACGCGAAGCCGCTCACGCGCAAAGAGCGCGCAAACAACGTGCGCAAGCGCGACTTTTTGAATAAATATCAAGCGGACGCTCGCAAGGTGTTGGAAGCGCTCCTTGACAAGTACATGGACTACGGCGTCTACGAGTTTGAGAATTTCGACGTTCTCAAGGTTGATCCGCTCTCCGCACTAGGTAATGTGAAACACATCGTTGAACTCTTCGGAGGCAAGGACAAGTATTTG
>CADCOO010000220.1 GCA_902803085.1 uncultured Planctomycetota bacterium | reverse complement strand
CCGCTTTCGATTCCGCGTCGCACAAGCTTGCCGACGACCCCGTGCGCCGTGCGTTGCGGAACGCCCTGGCGAATCAGGTATTCCATGAGACTCGTCGCGTCCAAATACCCCTTGTCGAGCCGCGCGCTAATCGAGTCGCGTTTGAGCGTCGCGCCGGCGACTAACGGCGCCGCGAGTTCAAGGGACGCGAAGACGGCGTCGTACGAGTCGAAGACGCGCTCCTTATCCTCCTGGAGATCGCGATTGTACGCGAGCGGGATTCCCTTCGTCAGCATGAGCAGCGACGTCAGATTACCTACGACCCGCGCCGTCTTGCCGCGAATCAGTTCGAGCGCGTCCGGATTCACTTTCTGCGGCATAATAGAGGAGCCCGTACAGAACGCCTGCGGCAGCGCGATAAAGTCGAACTCCACCGTCGATTGCCAAATCCAGTCTTCCGCCCAACCGCTCAGATGAATCGCGATTTGCGCGAGATCGTACGCGAATTCCGTCGCAAAATCGCGGTCGCTCGAAACGTCGACGCTATTCGCCGCTATCCGTTCGAATCCGAGGTAACGCGCCGTGAGATTGCGGTCGATCGGCAAACTTGTTCCCGCGCACGCCGCCGCGCCCAAGCTGAGCGTATTGACGCGCTTGCGGCAATCCTGCAATCGCTCGCGGTCGCGCGCGTATTTCTCGACGTACGCGAGCCAGATATGCGGCGCGAGAACCGGTTGCGCGCGCTGCGTGTGCGTGTACGCCGGAACGACGACGTCGAAATCGACGTCGCAACGTGAAACAAACGCGCGCTGAAGATTCGCAAGCGCGACGTCGAGAGAATCGATTGCGTCCCGAATCCACAGACGGAAGTCCGTCGAGACCTGATCGTTGCGACTGCGCGCCGTGTGCAGTTTGCGACCGACGTCGCCGAGCGCGTCGGTGAGCGCCTTTTCAACGTGCATATGCACGTCTTCGAGGGACGAAGAGTATTCGAATTCTCCACGTTCAATCCGCCCCTTGATATTCGTTAGTTCGCGTTCGATCGCCTCGAATTCTTCCGGCGTTAGCAGGCCGACGTCGGCGAGCATGCGCGCGTGCGCGATCGAACCTGCGATATCCTGCGCGTACATTCTCTTGTCGAAGCTAATGCTTTCGCTAAAGGCTTCCATTTTGGCGTCGGTCGCTTCCGTAAAGACGCCGCTCCACGCTTTATTCTGAGTTCCTGATTCCTGTGCCATGGCGATTCCTTGTGTTGACGTAAATGTTAGTATGGCGTTTCTAAGAGCGTCGCGCCGTTAATCCAGGGGACATACGGCAAAATTGTCCGGCAGGCGCGCGAGGCACGCGCCCCACGAGAGACCCACGCCAAACCCGCATAGCATGAGAACGGCGCCCGGGCGGACAAGCCCGCGCTGCGACGCGTCGATCATTGCGATGGGAATTGTGCTTGAAACCGTATTGGCGCGCGTTTCAACGCTGTTAAAGTATTTTTCCGGTTCAATTTCACAAAGATCGCGCAGACGATCGAGCATGAATTTATTCGCCTGATGGAAAATATACGCGTCTATATTGAGGTTGTGCGCGGACGCGAGCTCTTCGAAGCGCTTAACGAGCGGCGGCACGACGTCGATCGAGAAGGTAAAGACTCCGGGACCGTGCATAAAGAGCTGGTCGCGCGAACGATAGTTGCCAAGGTGGTCGTAACGCGGCTTCGCCGTTTCCGGAGTCGACGGCGTGCGACTGGCGCCCGCTTCCACAATGAGCATATTGGCGCCGCTTCCGTCCGTTCCGTACTCAAAAGGCCCGACGGTGGGCGCGTTAGAGAACGCGTCGTTCGTCGGATAGTCGTCCGGCGAAAGTTCTAGCAAGGTGGCGGCGGCGCCGTCGCCGAAGATAGGACGCGACGCAGAATCGAGTTCGTTGATATATTTCGTATACGTCTCCGCCGTAACAAAGAGAACTTTCTTCGCAAGGCGCGATTCCAGGATTCCTTTGCACACGCCAAGACCGTAGACGTAGCCGCTACACCCCAAATTAATATCGAACGCGCCGCAATTTTTACTTAAGCCCAGTCGCTCTTGCATGACGCACGCGGAGGTCGGCAGAAAATAGTCGGGAGACTGCGTGCAGAAGACGAGAAAATCAATCTCGTCTCGGCGCGCCAGGCCGGAATCGAAGAGACGATTAGCGGCGACGACGCCCATGTCGAGCGCGGTCTCGTCGGGTCCGGCGATCGGACGTTCCACAATTCCGAGTTTACGTTCGATCTTCGACTCGGTCCATTTGGGAAAGACCTCGACTAACGTTTTATTATCGAGCCGCCTCGACGGAAGATACGCGGCGACGCTTCTTATTTGCGCAACTTTCACCAAACCACCAACGGAACAGGTCGAATAACTCAAGAATCATGCGCATCGCGTCGTCGCGGGACTTGACGCGCGCGCAAGACGAAAGGACTCCAGGCGCACGCGCCTGCGTTAAGCGTCGCTTAACCTTCTTTTTTCTCGTTTTGGTCGCGTTGTTCCAGGAAGAGCATGAGCTCTTCGAAACTCTGGAGCGACTCCTTGCCAGACTTCTTTTCTTCGGACAGCGTGGCGACGACCTTGCCCTTCGGGAGCACGTGCGCGTTGCGCGGTTGACGATCTTCGTCGCGTTCGCGTCGTCGCGGACGCCGTTCCTCGCCTTCGCCCGACGAGTTCTCGCGTCGCGCGCGCTGCGCGCGTTCGCCGCCGGCAGGCGTCTGTTCGCGACGCGGTCGCCGTCGTCCGTCTTCTGAACGCGGTTCGCGCGCGTTCTCGTCGCGCGTTGCGCGTCGGTCGTCCTGGCGCTCGTTGCGTCGACGCGGCTGGCGATCCTCGCGCGCGTTTTTCGATAGCGGATTAACGAACGCGAGCGACAGACGCGCGCGGTCGACGTCGACGTCGAGCACGCGCACCTTAACGAGATCGCCGACGGCGCAGAGCGTTCGCGCGTCTCGGACCGATCGATTCGAAATCTGCGAGACGTGCGCAAGCCCGGCGATGGAAGAGCCGACGTCGACGAAAACGCCAAAGGGCGCTACGTACGCGACGCTTCCCAACAGCTCCATTCCCGGCTTGAAGGATTCGAGCGGCAGGAGTTTCTTTTTGAAAATGGGGGGCGGCAGCAGGTCGCGCGCGTCGAGACCGGGCTCGCAGAGTTCGGACACGATGAAAGCGAGACGTTTAGGTCCGATCTCAAATTCGCTAGCGAGCGCGTCGAGATCGCATTCGTTGAATTTCGCGGCGACGAGCGCGCGGCTCTCCTCGGTTCGGAGGTCGTCGCAGGTCGCGCCGATCTTTTCAAGGAGCTTAGTTGCGATTTCGTAGTCTTCCGGGTGAATCCAGGATGCGTCGAGCGGATTCGTTCCTTGCGTAATTTTGAGGAACCCAGCGCATGCGGCGTAAGTCGAGTCGGAGATTCCAACGACGTTCCTGAGTTCTTCACGCGACTTGAAACGTCCGTTCGTCTTGCGATATTCGACGATATTGCCGGCGGCCATAGGCGTGAGTCCGGAGACGTAGCGCAAAATCTGGGGCGTCGCACGGTTGAGATCGAGACCGATCGAGTTGACGCACGCGGAAATCGTCTTGGCGACGGCGTCGCGCAAGATCTTAGTCCGCACGCGTCGACGTAGCGCGCCTTCTTCGCAGAGGAGTTCCGGCTCAACCTTAGCGAACTCTTCAAGAGGCGACAGAGCGCGTCGTCCGAGGCTAATAGCGCGCCGTTCCGGCATATCGTAATAGGGTTCCTCGCGCTTGGATTCTTCGCTTGCGGCGTAGGCGTCGAGCCCGACGTCGGAAACGGGAATATAGGCGACGTCTTTATCGGCGAAGTATCGTTCAATGAACTTCAGAACAAAGGGCTCCGCGATCATGTGACGACCGGTAGCGCGCAACGCGAAGACGGTGATATTATATCGATTGACAAGATCAAGCAACTTCTTTTCTTCTTGCTTGCGCCGTTCCTCCGAGCCCTTGATGTGAATTGTTTCCGTCGCGAGAGGATTGCCAAATTCGTCAAGCGCGGCGACTTTTCCCTGATTGTATCGTCCGGTATCGAAGGCGAGAACGCGTCGCCCGACGATGGGACGCCGCATGAGCTTATTGGTCAGCGCGCGCTGTAGATCGTCGAGTTCGGCTTCAACGGCGGAGTCGCGGAGTTCGCGTCGCAACTCCTGCGCGAGCGCCGGCACGACGAGTTCGAGAGCGGCTTTTTCCGCGCATTGAAGAAGCGTCGCGGCGTAAGGCTTATTGTCGCATTCAAGGGTTTGACGCGCAATTTTAACAGCTTCTTCGCGATTGAAGTCTAGGGTAACGGCGGCGTATTTGCTCGCTTCGAGCGCGTCGATCTCGAGCGTGACGTCGCGCGCGGCGAACCGTACTTCGTACTTTTGGACGACGGCTTCTTTAGACGTCGCGGCGGTCTTTTTGGCGCGACGAGCGTCCGATTTTTCGTCGTTTGCGTCAAGCGCTTCGCCGCCGTTAGTCGCTTCGTCCGTTAGCGAGATCGGGACGACGGTTGCGTCCGTCGCGTCGACCGCCTCCGACGTTTTCGGCTGACTCGTCTCTTGAACTTGTTCGACCGTAACGCTCTTTTCAATCGGGGTAACGACGAAGACTCCGCCGTGCTGAATCAAACCTCGCAGATTTCGGCGCAGGTCGAAGTTTTCGGAATAGCGATCGGCGATGATTTCGATCGCGCCTTGGAGCGCGGCGTCGGGCGCAAGGGTAAGCTTCTCTTGCGCGACGAAGTTGGCGGCGAGTTCTTCAACGGGCGTAGCGGCGTCGGTCGCCGTCAGAATGGCGTCGGCGAGCTTGTCGAGCCCTCGCTCGCGCGCCGTCTGCGCCGCTCCTTGCGTTCGCGCGCGAAACGGCATATAGAGATCGTCCAGACGGTGTGGCGCGCGCGTGTCGAGAATGAGACTGTGCAACTCGGGCGTGAGCGCGCCCTGCGCTTCAATATTGAGGAGGTAGGAGTATTTTCGATCGGCAAATTTGCGCTGCTTTTCGTACGCCGCCGCTATTCTCGCAACGCTTTGCACGTCGTTGAGACCCGTTTGATCTTGGCGATAACGCATAACGAAAGGAGCCGCGAGCCCGCTTTCTAGGAGAGCGATCGTCGCCTCGACTTTCTCCAGAGGCATTGCGAGATCGCGTGATAATGTGGTGGGATTGACCTTAACCGTTTCGACCATCTTAACGTTCCGCCAATTAATTGGGTTCCTTAGCGTCGTAGCGCGCGTTCTCAGCGCCGAATTGTCGCTGCGCGCGGTTCCGACTGGTTACAATAGTTGCAAGCGCCGCGACGGCGTAACGCAACATGACTCCATATAAGAATCTATAAGAAATCGCGCCTCTTGTCAAGGGAACGGACGCATTTATTGATAAAAAAGCTGCCGTTTCATCCCCAAGAGACGACTTTTTAGTCCCCGGTCGCGCAAGTCGCTACGGCGCCCCCCCTTGGTTTTTACCAGAAGGATCTATAATAAGCGCGATATTGACTCGTCGTCGCGCCGACGCGACGGCGGCGCGCGCGTCAAAGGTTGGCGCGCGCGCGAGCGTAAGCTTAAATCGTCGCGCCTATCGTTGAAAGGATCGTGTTTCATGGCAGAAGAACGCAAGTATAACTTTTCCGCCGGTCCCGCCGTTTTGCCGGTTGACGTCTTGAAAAAAGCTCAAGAAGAACTCCTTTGCCTCCCTGGTTGCGGCGCTTCTATTCTCGAAATTAGCCATCGATCCAAGCAGTTTGGCGAAATTTTGGCGCAAACGAAAGCGAACGTTCGCGAGCTCCTCGGCGTTCCTGAGAATTATCAGATTCTCTTCCTCCAAGGCGGCGCGCTCACGCAATTCGCCATGATTCCGATGAATATTATTCGCAACACGGAGAAATCGGCGGACTACATTCTGACCGGCAACTGGAGTAAGAAAGCGGCGTCGGAAGCGAAGACGCAGGGCAAGGTCAATATTATCTGGGACAATAAGGAAGAAGGATACGTTCGCAAGCCGACGGACGCGGAACTCACGACGACGCCGGGCGCCGCGTACTGCTATATTTGCGCGAACGAAACGATCGAAGGTATTCAGTATCCTCGCGAGCCTCAAGTCGATCTTCCGCTCGTCTGCGACGCGTCGAGCGAAATCTTCAGCCGTCCGGTCGATATTGAGAAGTACGGGATTCTGTACGCGTGCGCGCAGAAGAACGCCGGTCCTGCGGGCGTAACGCTCGTGATTATGCGCGACGATTTCGTCGCGATGAGCGGAGACGACCTTCCTTCGATGTTCTCGTATAAGAAGCTCGCGGAGAAGGATTCGATGCTCAATACGCCGCCGACCTTCGGCATTTACATGATGAAGCTCGTTACCGACTGGCTCAAAGAGCAGGGCGGTCTGCAAGCGATGTACGAGAAGAACGTTGAGAAGGCAAAGTTGCTCTACGACGTGATCGACGCGTCGAACGGGTTCTATCGCGTTCACGGTCAGAAGGAATATCGTTCCTTTATGAACGTCTCCTTCCGTCTGCCGAGCGAAGAGCTCGATAAGAAATTCCAAGAGGAAGCGAAGACTTACAATCTCATTAGCCTTAACGGCCACCGTAGCGTCGGCGGCGAGCGCGCGTCGATCTACAACGCCATGCCGCGCGAGGGCGTCGTAACGCTCCGCGATTTCATGATCGACTTTGCGAAGAAGAACGCGTAGTTTTAACGTTCCAATGAAAGATTCGGCGAGCCGGGGCGGACGACTTTGCCTCGGTTCGTTTTTTTATTTCCCGACGCAGCGAGGATTGTGTCATGACTCGACCCGAAGACGTGCAAATCAGTAAATTCCTCTCCCTCATTCTCCGACATAAGCCGGACGCCGTCGGCATAACGCTCGACGAACACGGCTGGGCGGACGTCGACGCGCTACTCGCCGGGCTCAGTCGTACGGAGCCGTGTGATTTTTCGCGCCTGGAACGGATTGTCGCCGAAGATGAGAAACAACGCTACTCCTTTAACGAGGACCATACGCTCCTTCGCGCCAATCAAGGGCATTCGATTCCCGTCGACGTTGAGCTTGAGCCGCTAACGCCGCCGCCGGCGCTCTACCATGGAACCGGCGAGAAGTACGTCGCTTCCATCGAATCGCAAGGGCTGCTGCCCAAGTCGCGCCTCTACGTTCATCTCTCCGCCGACGTAGAAACGGCGACGCAAGTCGGCGCGCGGCATGGCAAGCCGGTCGTCTATCGCGTCGATTCAGAAAAGATGGCGGAGAAGGGGTATGCGTTCTTTCGATCGGTCAACGGGGTTTGGTTGACGAAATGCGCGCCGAGGGAGTTTTTGGAACGCGTCGATTGAACGACCGGCGCCTATTGCGTTACGCTAACGTTCTCGCCGTAGTCGCTCGTCTGCTGCGAGGATGAAACCCGCCTATCGCCTTCGGCGGGTCGCTTCGCGAGGAGACGTAATATGAATAATCCCGACGCCCTTGCGCAAGCTTTGCTTTTTCCGTACAATGGCGCGGTAGTCGTTTCCTCGGGGGATTGACGTCCCCACGTCCCCGGGCGAGACTTTTGACGATCAATAATGAAGACGACAACATATGACGTACGAGGTCAAAATGAGGGCAGATTCTCATCGAGAGTTCAACGCAATACTTATCGCATGGCGCGTTGGCGCGCGGCTAATGGCGAGCGTCGCGCTCTTTTCACTGGCGCTGGCGTTTGGACTCGTTTATGATTCGGGGACGTTTCGTAGCGCGCGAGCGCAGACGAGCGCGGAGGATTTACCTTTTGCTGAAGGTAAGGAGGGGACCTCTCGCACGGTAACGATCAACGGCGTGGAGGCAGTCTTTCGCTGGCTCCCGCCGGGCGAGTTCACGATGGGTAGTCCGGAGAATGAGGAATATCGCGACGACGACGAGACGCAGCACAAGGTGGTGATCACGAAGGGCTTT
>CADCOO010000219.1 GCA_902803085.1 uncultured Planctomycetota bacterium | reverse complement strand
CACACGCTTGTGGCGTCGCTGGGCGAGGCGGCGATCGAGCGTCGTCGACCGCGACTTGGCACGTTTCTCGCGCTGATTCTTGTAATCGGCGGGGTCGCGTGTCTGAGCGGGTGCGATTTGGGGGGCGCGTCTTCGAAACTGGGGATAGGAATCGCGCTCTTTTCCGGCCTGACCTTCGGTTGCGTTACGCTCCTTGCGGGTCACGGCGAGCTTACGAAATTAACGTCGTTGCAGACGCAGTTCTATTCGCTCCTTTCGGCGTCGTTCGTTCTGATAATCTTCAATCTTCTCACGCGTCCGACGCTGATCCCTGACATTCCCGCAAGAGCGTGGGGAATCCACGTCTTTTGCGCGGTAACGACGAATTACGTCGCGCTCGCGCTCGCGCTGTGGGGCATAAGGCGGGCGGGCTCGACGGCGGGTTCGATTATGGGCGCGGTCGAGCCGATATCGTGCGCGGCGTTCGGAGCGTTTTGGCTCGACGAGCGACTTACGGGCCCGATTCTAATCGGGGCGCTCCTCATTCTCATAGGAGTCGTAGTGGAGCCTGCGACGCGACTGCGTAGCGAACGCGGGTCGCGTCTGGTTGCGAGCGCCGTTGAATCGGAGGAATAAAGAAACGCGCGCCGCTCGAAATAATCGGACGTCGCGCGTTTTGCTACTCTTTCATTTCTTTTTCAATCTGGTCGACGACGTTCTTTAATCTCTTAACGCGCGTTTCGTTGCGTTCGTTGGGAGTCTTCTCTTGCGCCGCTTGAATCGCGCGGATTTCCTCTTTAACGGCGTCGAGACGCTTGCGCGCTTCGTCGAAACGCTTTTCCCGAGCGAGGAACTGCGCGCAGTATATATTGAGCTTGTTCTTAACGGAGGAGACGGCGCCGTAGTGGGGAAACTCGACGACGAATTTGGCCATTTGCTCGTCCGCCTCCTTCAGGAACGTTTCAACGCGCGTCTTATCGTTGCAACTTGCCGCCATTTGCGCGAAATAGAGGCGTATGTTAATCTCGGCGAGCGCGTTAACGGGGGAGTCGGGGTTCTTTTCGAGGAGTTCGGCGCCGACGTTAAGCGTTTCCGTAAAGGTCGCGTCTAGCTCTTGTTCCGGATCGAATTCGCTTTCGCGCGAATTAGGAGCGCGAAACGTTTCGAAGAGCACGCGCGCTTTAACGAAATCGGCGCTGAGTTTGGCGACGTACGCCAGCGGGTCGTCGGGGCGCAACTCGCACAGTCGCTCGGCGCGTTCGAGCCCCTTTTGAACGAAATCCAACGCGCTCCGCTGGTCGCGAAGCATTGAGAACCATAGCGCGCGAAGATAATAGTAGCGCGCGGCAAGTCTGACCGAATCGAAGTCGTCGGCGTTCTTGGCGCGTTCGTTGCGTTCGACCCATTGCGCGACGACGTCGAAATCCTCCTCCACGCGCGCGCCGTCGTCCTCGGTCGGCTTGGGAATCTCGGGCGCGAAAAAGAGTCCGGGCAGTTCCGCCCCGCCCAAGCGGCGCAGTTGCGTCACGTCAAACGCGGCGCGGGCAAAGTGAATCTTGGTCGCGAGGAGGTCGAAGGTTTCGCTCGATTGGCGCGCGCGTTCCTCGTTGATAACGGCGAGCGTCTTCTCGCAGAGTTCGTTAAGACGATTAGGATCCGCGTTCGAAGTCGCCGCGCCGTAGAGCGCGAGCATGAGCTGACCCATTTCGCGCGCGACGTCTTCGCGTTTGACGTCCGAATTCGTCGCGTTCAAACTCTTTTCATAAAACGCGAACGCCTGACGCAACGCGTCGAACGCGTCCCCCGAACCGAGCGTTCGGCGAAGAACGCCCGTACGAAAGAATGCGCGCGCGGTCCGATAGGTCAACGCGGGATCGTTTTCGTCCTTATGATTCGCGTTAACGTAGGCGACGTAAAATTCGAGCATTTCGTCGAGCGCTATGGCGTCTCTCTCCGAAACGCCGTCCACCTGCGAGGAAAGGGAGTAGGACGCGGACTCGTCGAGGAAGTCGATCGGATCGTCGTGCGATTGCGAGACGAGCGTTTCAAAGAGTTTGTCGAACGCGGCGAGCGCGAGAGACACGTTCGCTTTAGCGCGTTGCGACTCCTCCTCTTTCTCGCGCACGAGCCCCTTCATTCTGAGATTATTGCAGAACATCACGACGAAGATCGTCAAGAGGAGGCACGCGATCATTCCGGCGAGGGACGCGTCGAGCTTATTGCGTTTGCACCAGCGCCATGCGCGTTCCAGGAGGCCGACGCGCCGCGCGCGAATCGGACGCTCGTCGAGGAAACGTTGGAGATCGTCCGCCATTTCCGCCGCAGAGTAGCGTTTTTCCGGCGCGCGCTCGATCGCCTTCAGAACGATCGTTTCCAAATCGCGCGGAATTCTGGGATTCAACTTGCGCGGTCGCAGCGGCGACGCGTGCGCGACCTGCGCAAAGAGTTTCGTGGAGCCCTTTTCGTCAAACGCAGGAGTAAAGGTCAGCATTTCGTAAAGGGTCAGACCGAGCGAATAGACGTCCGTTAGCGGCGAAAAATTCCCTTCGAGCGCTTCAGGCGCAAGATAGCGCAACGTGCCGACCAACTGACCCCGACGCGTTAAGTTCGAGTCGCCGACCGGCTTCGCTAGCCCGAAGTCGGTTATCCACAGAACGCCCTCGTGGTCGACGATGAGATTCGACGGCTTAATATCGCGGTGCACGACGTCGTGGCGACTCGCGTAATCGAGCGCGCGCGCCGCCTGAATGCCAAGGTCGGCTACCCGTTGGTAATAATTCGCGCTCGCAATATTGGCGGAAAGCAACGTATTGTCCGACGTCTTGAGCGCGCGATAGAGCGCGTTTTCGTCGTCGAGCGGGTCGCGCCGCCAGCCGCCGCTCGGCGCGTCGAAATCAGAATCGTGGTCGCCGTCGTCCGCGTCGTCGAGCGACTCGCTCGAAAGGACCTCCGAGCTCGCGCGCGAATCGTCGGAATTCGAAGAATCCTTGCCTCGTTTGCGACCGCGCGTAATCGAATTCGTCGCGTCCCGTTCGCGCAACTTCAGAAACTGCTCGATACTCACGCCGTCGATCAATTGCATCGCATAGAAGAAATGGTCGTCGACGGTATCGTACCCAAAGACGGGGACGATGTTCGTATGGTGGAGCTTCGCCGCCATTTTCGCTTCGCGCTGGAAGCGTCTCAGCGTTTGCTCCTCCTCGCCGGGAAAGATCTTCATGACTTTGAGCGCGACGATGCGTTCGAGATTCTCGTCCCAAGCCTCGTAAACGACTCCCATGCCGCCGCGACCGATCTCGCGCAGTATTTTGAAATTTCTGAGTCGCTTCAGATCGGTCGGCTCGATCCCCTTGCGCCCGACGCATTCCGAGAAGTTCGCGAGCGATTCGCTCGAACCTCCCTTTTCAAGGAGCGTGATCGCCGGTAGGAGCTCTAAAATTTCCTCTCGAAAGACGGGGAACCTTTCGGCGTATTCCTCGGCGGACGGGTTTTTGCCCTGTCGGTATTCTTTAAGAAAGAGCTCGGAGATTTCTTCGAAGTCGAGTTGGTCGTCGGGCCGTGCGTTCTCGGAGTCGGGTAGAGCAGAAGCGTCGTATTCCATGTGCGATTCCTTGCCGCCGCAACGGCGACGCTAAAGACGTTAGTTTTCGAGTAGTTCGTCGAGTTTTTCCGCCTCCAAAATAACGCGGAATTTTTTGAGCGCGCGCAGATACATAACGCTTGCGACGTTCGGCTCAAGATTGAGCTCTTCCGCCGTTTCGCGATTGCTCAGTTGCTCAAAATGGCGAAGGGATAGAATTTCGCGATCGGTCGGGGAAAGTTTTTCGAGGCATTCGCGAATTTTAACGGTAATCTCGTATCGTCGCGCGGCGACGGAGGGCGAAGTGAGCGTTCCGACCAGAAAGATGGAGGTCGCCGAAGGGTTCGCTTGGACTTTTCCTTCGGAGATGGAAATTTCGCGCCCGATATCGCGTTTTTGCGTTTTGCAGTATTTTCGATAGATAGCGACCAACTGCTGGCCGACGATAAGTCGCAACCACACGAGCGCCGAAATTTTCGGGTAGGAGACGCCTTCGCGCAGCTGACGATAGGCTTCCATAAAGGTTTCCTGAAGGACGTCGTTCGCGTCGACGCGTCGGCGCAGCTCCGGCTGGAGCCGAACTTCGATCATTCTGAGGAGCCGACTCTGATGCTCCTGGAACATTTCGGAGACGAGTCGTTTCGCTTCCTCGTCGCGTTCCTCAGGGGAGAGTAGCGCTAATTTTTCCGCGAGATTGGGTTCGTTTTGTGCGCCGGGTTCGGCGTTTTCAGGTCGATTATTCGATTCTTCGTTCATGGGATCGCTCGTTGGGACGTCGATGATTGCGCTGGGGGGCGCGCGTCGGTAACGACGATATTGTAACGACTTTAATTAAGGATACAATAGCGACGCGACAAATATAAAGGCAAGAATTCAACGAACGTAGACGCTCTTTTTTCTATCTTGCCGCGTTTGCGAAAACGTCGCGATCGGCGCCTTTTACTATTGCTCTTGATTGACTTTTTCGCAAAGACTACAATTGCAGGGTCGCGCTCTCTTGCGAGCGCGTTCGTCGGGTCGTCGCCGCCTGTTGGCAGAAATCGCAACGGCGTTATAATAGTGATTCGTAGCGAACGGCGCGGTCGTTCGCGGCGCCCGCGCGTCATATTGCGGAACGCGCGTGCGGCGAAATGCAGACGCTTACCGTCATAGATAACCTTGGATGTTGCATAATGGCTAAGAACGAAAACGCCGGAACGGGCGCCGTCTTGGAAGCGGCGCGCCGCGAGAAATTACGAAGAATCGAAGAGCTAGGTTACGATCCGTGGGGCGCGCGGTTCGACGATCGATCCTACATAGCCGACGTTCGCGCTCGAGAGAGCGAGATCGTCGTCGGCGAGCCGATTAAATTGCCGCCGAAATGGGAAGGCGCTCCGGAACGCACGGAGATTCCTATGGACGGTCCCCAGGTTCGGGTCGCCGGACGCATCGTATTGCAACGCAAACAGGGCAAGCTGATCTTTCTGACGATTAAGGACTGGACGGGCGAGATTCAGGTCTTTATCGGCAAGAACCAGGTCGGCGACGAGGCGTGGGAACTGGCGCTGTGCTTCGATTTGGGGGACTTGGTCGGTATCGACGGGGAATTTAAAAAGACGCAGACGGGCGAACTGACGATCTTTGCCGAGAAGCTGACCTTCCTGAGCAAATCGCTTCTGCCGCCCCCCGATAAATTCAAGGGCATGGGCGATCCTGAACTGCGTTCCCGCATGCGCTACGTCGACCTAGCGCACAACGACGAAGCGATGACGCGCATGCTCAATCGCACGAAGATCGTCGCGTCGGTGCGTCAGACGCTGGCGGGCGAAGGGTTCGTTGAAGTCGAGGGACCGACGTTGCACGCGATCGCGGGCGGCGCGGCGGCGCGTCCGTTCGTAACGCATCACAACGCGCTCGATATCGACCTCTATATGCGCATAGCGCTGGAACTGCACCTCAAGCGCCTTCTCGTCGGCGGCATGGAGCGCGTCTTTGAAATTGGCCGCGTCTATCGCAACGAGGGTATCGACCAGACGCACAACCCCGAATTCACGCTCATGGAGCTGTACCAGGCGTACGGCGACTATCGCTCCATGATGGACATAACGGAAAAGATCATCGTAAACGCGATTAAAGCGACGGGTCAGGGACTCGTTCTCCCCTGGGGCGGCGCCGAGATCGACTTCACGCCCCCCTTCGAGCGCAAGCCGTACTTCGACGCGCTCGCGGAAGCTACCGGAATCGATCCCTTCGACGACGACGCCGTGATCGCGTACGCCAAATCGATCGGAATTGAAAACGTCGATCAGAAGCACGTCGACGTCGTTCGCAACGATATTTTCGAAGAGAAGGTCGAAGACTCGCTCACCGGGCCCGTCTTCATTATCGACTACCCCGCGAGCATTTGCCCGCTGACCAAGCGCAAGCGCGACAAACCGGAAATTGCCGAGCGCTTTGAACTCTTCGTGCGAGGTTGCGAACTGGCGAACGCCTACACCGAGCTCAACGACCCCGATCTGCAAGAGAAACTCTTCCGCAGTCAGCTCGAGGGTCAGGCGGAAGAGGATTCGATGGCGAAGATGGACCATGATTTCGTGCGCGCGTTGCGTTACGCCATGCCGCCGACCGGAGGACTGGGGATCGGAATCGACCGTCTGACCATGATGATAACGAATACGACGAGCATTCGCGAAGTTATCCTCTTCCCGTTGCTTAAGCCGGAAGTATTCGACAAGTAATCGAACTCGTTTTAGGATTAGGAATTAGTAAATTCGATCGCCGCGCGCCGCGTCGCGCGCGGCGCCTCGCTCGTCGGCAAGGAAGCCAAGCCTTATGTACAAACTACTCTTGATATGGCGGTATCTCTTAACGCGCCGCATTGCCTTATTGAGTATCTTTGGCGTTATGCTAGGGGTCGCCATTATGACGATCGTGAACGCCGTTATGCTCGGTTTCAGTCGCGAGATGGAGAATCGCATTCACGGCGCGCTTTCCGACGTTACGATTAGCTCGCGGTCCAGCTTGCGCGGATTCGACGACGTCGACGCTCGAATGCGCGACGCCGATAAAATCGCGGGCGACATGATCGAGTCGATGACGCCGACCGTTACGACCGTCGGACTATTGAGCTACGAATACGGGGGTAGCGAGGTCATAACGCGTCAGGTTCAAATCGTTGGCATCGACGCGGTAACGAACGAGAAAGTAACGGCGATTTCGCAGTACCTACAACATCCGGAGAATCGCAAGCATTTGTCGTTCGATCTCCACGAAGACGGCTACGACGTCCAGAATCCGCTCTTCGGCGCCGATTCCCCGGTTCGCGTGCGACTCGCCGACGCCGGATGGAAGAAGCGACGCGCCGACGCCGAGTACGAACGATATCGACGCCAAGAGGAAGCGCAACGCCGCAAGGAGTACGAGCAGTCGCACAAGCCCGACTCGAGTCCCGAGAGCGCCAACGTCGTCGCCGACGCGGAGCAGGAGGAGGAAGAGGAAGGGGACAGTCCTTACGACGTCGCGCTCAGTCTTTTACCCCCCGCGCCTAATTACGACGAGGCGGAAGACGAAGCGACGGAATCGAGCGCGCCCGACGCGCCGATCGTCGACGCCAGTCTCGATCAGTACAACGACTTCACGCGCGGGCCGAGCGTCTTGCGCGGCAATCCGTTCGAAGAATTCGCGCGTTTCCGCACGGAAATCGACAAGGCGACGACCCAGGAGACTGGCGCGATTATCGGCGTCGGCCTCGTTTCCGGCGTCCGGCGGCGTTATAAGAATCCCGACACCGGTCAGGAAGAGATTCGCGAAAACCTTGCCACGATTCCAGGCGCGGACGTTACCCTTTCTTTCCTCGCCGCCAGCACGGAAAACGCGCTCCCTTCGATCGTCTACGACCGATTCACAATCGTCGATTTTTACGAATGCCATATGGCGGAATACGACGATTCGTTCGTCTTCGTGCCGATCGACAAGCTGCAGTACTTGCGCAGAATGATCGCGTCGGACGGTACCAAAATGGCGACTCAGATCCTCATTAAGGCGAAGCCGGGCGTTAAAATTGAAGACCTGCGCGATCGGCTTCGAGATTCCGAGGAATTCCCCGAGAACCTCTTCGTCGTCGAGACCTGGAAGGATCAGCAGGCGACGACGCTCGCCGCCGTCGCGACGGAGCTCTCGCTATTGAACGTCGTTCTCTTCCTTTCGATGGGGGGCGCGGGCTTCTGTATTCTCGCCATCTTCTATATGATCGTCGTCGATAAAACGCGCGACGTCGGCATTTTGAAGTCGCTCGGCGCGAGCGGCGCCGGCGTCATGCAGATTTTCCTGTGTTATGCCCTCGTGCTGGGACTCATCGGCGCCATGCTCGGCATGCTCGTCGCGTTCTGGTTCGTCGCGCATATTCAGGAGATCGCCGACTTCCTATCGAGAATGATGGGGCGCGAAGTCTTCGATCCCGCCGTCTATATGTTCACCAAAGTCCCCGCGATTATCGATCCGACGACCGTCTTCTGGATCGACGTCGGCGCCATCGCCGTCGCCGTCGTCGCAAGCGTCTTTCCCGCGTTGCGCGCCGCGCGACTACGACCCGTCGACGCCTTGCGCGTTTAGTTTCGAGCACTTATAACCTCAACGCGGTTGCCATGCCGCAGAACCTACGGAGATCGCGCTATGGCGCAGCATCCAGAAGAACCCCTAACAACCGACGCGCAAATTCTCGCAAGATTGCGACGACCAACCCGAGAACGCGAACCCGAACCCGCGCGCCAAGAGACGGCGCGAAACGACGATCGCGCGGAAGCGCTAAGGAGACTCGTCGATTCCAACGCGCCGAAAGCGCCGATGAGCTCCTTCAGCAAAACGTTGCGCGATTTCCGCTCCGAAATGGCGGAGACCGCCTACGCCGCGCAAGAGGCGTCGAACGCGGACGACGTCGCCGCCGGCCTTCTCGAGGCGCGAATCGACGCGCAAGAGCGTGCGAGCGGCGACGACAAGTTCGAGCGAGAGGACGCAAGCGAGCCGGAGACCGCGCGCGAGCCGCGCGTCGTCGAACGCGTTGACGCGCGATCGAACGCCGCGTCTGCGGCGAGCGTTCCTAATATCATGGTCGTGTCGCAATTGCGCAAGGGGTACGTTAAGGGAAAGAAACTCATACCGGTTTTGCGCGGGGTCGATCTTTCGGTTCGTCAGGGAGAGATGCTTGCGGTGGTCGGTCAGAGCGGGTCGGGCAAGAGCACGCTGCTGCACCTTATGGGAACGCTCGACACGCCGGACTCGGGCACGATCTATTTCGACGGTCAGCGGATCGACAACCTTCCGATCGGTCAGCGCGACGTTTTGCGGAATCATTATATCGGAATGATCTTTCAGTTTTATCATCTGCTGCCGGAACTGACGACGCTGGAGAACGTGCTAGCGCCGCTCATGGTGCGTCATTCGGTTTTGTCGTACCTGCGGCAGCGCGACGGGTATGTCAAGCGCGCGAAGGAGCTTCTGGATTTAGTCGGCCTTTCGCACCGCCTGAAGCACAAGCCGAACGAGCTTTCCGGGGGCGAGATGCAGCGCGCTTCGATCGCGCGAGCGCTCATGACGAACCCGCGCGTCTTGCTAGCGGACGAGCCGACGGGCAACCTCGACTCCAAGGCGTCGGCGGGCGTGCTGGATCTGTTGCGCGAGCTCAATCGCGAGCAGGGTCTGACGATCGTCATGGTAACGCACGACATGAGTCAGGCGCGTGACGCCGATCGCGCGATTCGACTCGTCGACGGCGCCGTTTACCACGAGGAGTAGGCGATTTTTTACGCTCCGATTTTTATAGAAATCGTTTTTGTCGCAGCGCGCTTGACCCGAATTTTTCCAGATATTCGGCGCGAGCGCGCGTTTTTTTTACCTTTTCTTTGCCAGGACGCGCGCTCGAATCTTGAAAAAACGCGCCGAAGGAATTACAATACGTCTAGCGCGCGGCGAAGAGCGTCCGCGCGGAACAGCCCGAGCGACGCGTTCGCGAGTTTCGCGCTCGTCGCCGCCGACATAGTATAATTGAAGATTGAAAGGCTAGAGAATGTCGTCGATTAAGATTTATATGAACGGTAAGTTGGTCGATCAGCAGGACGCGAAAGTTAGCGTCTTTGATCATGGTTTCCTGTACGGCGACGGGGTGTTCGAGGGCATTCGCGTTTACAACGGCAAGATTTTCCGCGAACGCGAACACATCGATCGCTTGTGGGACTCCTGCAAGACGGTCGACATTAAGATGCCGATGACGAAGGAAGAAGTCGCGGCGGCGATTTACCAGACGGTCGAAGCGAACGGCTTTACGGACGCGTACATTCGCCTGGTGGTAACGCGCGGCGAAGGAACGCTCGGTCTCGACGCGCATCTGTGCCACGATCCTCAAGTGATCGTGATCGCGCAGGCGCTCTCGCTCTATTCCGCCGACTTCTACGAGAAGGGTATCAAGATCGTCACGGCGAGCACGATTCGCAATCCTTCCGATTCGCTGAGTCCTCGCGTTAAGTCTCTCAACTACCTCAATAATATCATGGCGAAGATCGAAGCGCGCGTCGCCGGTTGCGAAGAGGCGCTCATGCTCAATCATAAGGGCGACGTCTGCGAGTGCACGGGCGACAATATCTTCATCGTTAAGAAGGGCAAGCTCATGACGCCGCCGATCGACGCGTGCATTCTGGAAGGCGTAACGCGCAACGTCGTGATCGAAATCTGCAAAGAGCTCGGCTACGAATGTCAAGAGGCGGCGTTCACTCGTCACGACGTCTATACCGCGGACGAGTGCTTCCTGACGGGTAGCGCGGCGGAACTGATTCCGGTCGTAGAAGTCGACGGTCGCGCGATCGCGGACGGCAAGCCCGGCACGATCACGAAGACGATTCTTTCGGCGTTCGGCGATTTCGTTAAGAAGGACGCGTTGCGTTAATTTTAGTCGTAGAAACGACTTGCGTCTCAATAGGGAGTTTGTCGGCGCATGAAAGAGCAGAGTCAGAAGACGAAGATCATTCTCATCGGATACCGCGCGACGGGCAAGTCGACGATAGCGTCCTTGCTCGCCGAGCGCTGGGGATTCGATTGGATCGACGCGGACGTTGCGGTCGAGGAACGCGCCGGCAAACGAATCTCGGCTATTTTTCGCGACGAGGGCGAGCCGTATTTCCGCGATCTGGAGGCGTCGACGCTCGCCGATATTCTGACCGCGCCCGGTCCGCTGGTCGTCGCGACGGGCGGGGGCGCGCCGATGCGCGAGGAGACGCGTCGCGTTATGCGCGACCGCGGGGTAGTCGTGTGGCTCACGGCGTCGGTAGAAACGATAGCGCGTCGCATGTCGGGAGACGCGACGACGTCGAGTCGCCGCCCGGCGCTGACGAAGGCGGGTTCGCCGATAGCGGAAATCGAGCGCGTTCTCAGGGTGCGCGAGCCGATCTATCGCGAGGCGTCGGACTTCGCGGTCGACACGAACGACAAGACGGTCGACGAGATAGTCGAAGAAATCATGGATCAGGCGCCCAGTTTTTTTTTTAAGGGTCGTCGTTGCGCGGACGCGTAATCGACGACGAATCGAGGTATTATGTCGACGCCGCCTTTTCTTTCGCGATATTTCATTCAGTGGCTAGCGTCGCGCACGATGGAGCGCGCGCAGAGCGTCGTAACGAAGGAAGTGCAAGCGCGTCTTGAGTCGGGCGATTTCGGCGACTATCAGGGCGTTCTCTTTACGAACGGTCAGGGCGCGAAGAGCGCGCCGCGTCGCATAACGGCGCAGGGCGCTGATTTCGGAGTCGTCGCGGTCGAGAAGCGCGAACTGGTCGGCGTAATCGACGCGCTGGACGGCCTCAAGACGAGCGTCGGGGACGGCTTTAAGTTTTACGCGGGCGCGCTTAAAGGTCGCAACGTGGTCGCGATCGAGACGGGCGCCGGGGTCGATCGTATTCGGCGCGGGGTCGAAGCGCTCTTGCAGGCGTTCCGTCCGCTTCGTATTGTGAGCGTAGGATTTGCGCGCAACGCCGCCGGTTCGCTCGCGTCTGGCAAACTCTTTGCGCCGAATCGTTTGCTCGACGAGCAGGGCGCCGAGCTGAATCTTTCTGAACTCGCGCCTTCGGGAGAGGCGTCGGACGCGTCGCCGGACGCGTCCCTTGACTTTCTATCGAATCTAACGACGGGCGCGCTCATGACGGTCGAGGATTTTAAGTCGGTTCCGAATTCGACGTTCGGCGCGGTCGCGTACGATCTGAGCGCGCTAACGGTCGCTCGCGTTTGTTCTGAAGCGCAGGCGCCTTGTTTGATTTTGCGCGTTATATTCGACGCGGCGTCGGCGGCGCGTAGCGCGGAGGCGGCGCGCGTTTTGCAGTCCGGCGGCGGGGTCGCTCGTTCGCTGGGCGCGCTTTTCGGCGCGACGCTCAAAAAGCCGTCGGCGGCGCTCGACGTAGCGCGCGTTAAAACGGAAGAGATCGAAAGCGCGGATCAACTGGCGCGCGCGCTGAAGCGAATCGCGTCCTTAATTGAGCGCGCGGAAGAGCGCCAACCGGCGCCGGCGTCGGAATCGGCGTCGGAGCATGAAGCGCAATAACGCGCCTAGAACCGTCGAGAGAATCGGAGAGACAAACGTGATTAATCCCTTTGCCAGTCTGTATAGCCGCGTTCGTCGAATCTGGACGCGCAAGAAGGCCGACTCCGACGAGAAGACGCCGAAGACGAAGAAAACGATTCTCTTTCAAGACGGGGTCGCGCTCATTGCGGTCGGCGTTCTCTTGGTCTTTAGCGCGGCGGCGCGCGGCGTGAATCTCTTACTGGCGCTCGGCGCCATGTTCGTCGGGTTTCTATGGGTCGATCGTAGCGTCGGCGAGAAAACGTTGCGCAATTTGCGCGCGCGGCGGAAATTGCCCGATTCTATCTACGTCGACGAGCCCTTTTACGTTGAAATCGAAGTCGACGCGACGGAACGCCGCGCGTCGGCGTGGGCGATCGTCGTCGAGGACAAGTGGGCGCCGGAGGAGTCGAGCTTCGACGCGCCGAGCGAGCTCAAAGAAGCGAGCGCGCGCGCGCGCGACGAACGATTGAAAAGAGAGGCGGGGGAAAAGAATCCCAAGATTCGTAGGAAGAAGCCGAAGAAAAACGCGAAATTATCCGATATGAGATTGACTGAGGAAGAGGCGTCCGCGCTTGTCGACGCGCGCCAGTACGGCGACGCGATCGATTCGCCCGTCGTCTATTTCCCGGCCGTTAAACGCGGAACCAAAATGAAGGAGTACTACGTCGGCGTTATGACGCGGCGCGGACGGCGGCGTCTGGAGTCGCTGACGCTGTCGACGCGGTTTCCTTGCGGTTTTTTCCGCAGCAGCGAGGTTGTCGCCGCGCCCGCCGAGACGATCGTCTTTCCAAAGATGGGCGTGCTCACGCGCGAATGGCGATCCTTCGTCGGCGCCGTTCATCAGGAATCGAGCATCGCGACCGGTCGCACGTCGCGCGCTCCAGACGAGACCGTCGCCATTCGCGACTGGCGCGTCGGCGACTCCAAACGAACGATCGCATGGCGCGCGACCGCTAAACGCGAACGACTGCAGACTCGTGAGTTTGCGCGCCGGCAGACGCGTTCCTTCGTCGTTATTCTCGATCTGTACGCGCGCCGACCCGAGGAATACCTCAAGAGCGACGAGTGGCTAAAGCTTGAAGCGGCGGTTTCTTTCGTCGCGACGCTCGCCAATCGCTGGTCAGGGTCCGACGCGCGCATGGAGTTCGCCGTCAACGCGCGCGAGGAAGCGGAGGCGGAGACCGCGAAGTCGCGAGAATGGAACGAAATTACCGCTGGAGCGTCCGTAAGACGCGTTATGACGAGGCTTGCGCTCGCTCAGCCGACCGACCAAGACGCGCTCCGCGATTACCTCGACGACGCCGCGACCCGAAACGAACGCAACGCCCAGGTCGTCGTCGTTTCCCTTAAGCCCGTCGACCCCGAACGACTCGTCGACCCGAAGACCGGCGTCGACTTCGCCGCGCGGCTCGGCGAGAGCGCGGTCTTTATCGACGCGTCCGCCGACTCGCTCGGGCGTTATTTCCAATTTGAATCCGATTCGGAGGCGCGGTAACGACGCGACGTCGCGCGTCGCCGCGCAACGTAGAGATCGCCGTTATGACGAATTGCCCTTTATCGCTCTTTGAAGAGTATATGTTTCTGGACGATACGCCGTCGTATCCTATGGCGCCTATGTCGACGCTGATCTTTCGAGGACGACTTGATCTCGACGCATGTCGCGCGGCGTACGCGGATATGATCGCGCGCCACTTCTTATTGCGCGCGCGGGTCGAACGTCGCGGTCGTAAACTCTTTTGGCGCGAGACGGACGACGTTCCGGATTTAATCGTAATCGACGCGGACGCCGACTCGAGCGCGCTCAATTCCCTCGGATTGCCGAAGACGTCGCAACTCGATCTCACGACCGGTTCTGGGTTGCGCGTCTATTGCGTCTTTAGCGCGAGGGAGAATTGGTCGCGTCTGCATTTTTATTTTCATCACGCGATCGGAGACGGACTGGGCGTGAATCTCGCCGCTGCCGACTGGCTTTTCTTCTACGGTCGGCGCGTCGGCGCAATTGGCGACGAGGCGACGCCGCGCGAGGTTAACGACGCGCGTTTCAACGAGCGCGGCATGGTCGGGTGGACGTTCGCGCAGTACCTCCGATATTACTTTCACACATGGCGCACGACGTTGCAGCATACGGTCGTCTATCCGCGACCGCTCGTTTTTTATCCCTCCTTTAAACCGATTCCCCCGGCGACCGACGGTCCCTTTACGCGCAGTTTTACGCTCTCGCGCGAGGAGACGACGCGCCTCTTACAACGTGCGAAAACGCTCGGCGCGACGGTTAACGACGTCCTGCTGACCGATTTCTTTCGCGCGAACGAACGCTGGCTTCATGAGGTTCGTCGGGACGACAAGCGCGGTAAATTGCGCGTTATGATACCGATTAATATGCGAACGCGCGAGACGGCGAACCTCTCATGTTGCGACGTCGTCTCGACCGTCTTTTTAGATCGAACGCGCAAAGAGTTGCGACGAACACGCGACGAAATCTTACAGGGCGTCGCGCGAGAAATGAACTGGGTCAAACGACGGGATCAGAAGCGCGTTTTTCTTTTAATTTTAAAGGTGTTGCGTTGCGTTCCCGGGTCGTTGCGATTCTTTTTACGAACGCCGACCTGTCGCGCGTCGACCGTTTTCTCGAATCTCGGGCGCGTCTTCGACGATTTCGCGGCGCCGCGCGACGAGCTGGGTAGGATTCAGTTGGGTAACGTTACGCTCGCGGGGTTCGAGGGCAAGTCGCCGATCCGCCGTAAAACGGCGACCGCGTGCGTTGCGAGCTCCTACGCGGGCGAGCTGACGTTTACGCTCTGCTATGATTCACGACTGCTCGCGGACGCCGAGGCGATCGAGTTTAATCGGGTATTTAGAGAGGAGCTTATTTCCGAATAAAATCAAACGCCGTCCGAACGCATAGGCTCGGACGGCGTTTT
>CADCOO010000218.1 GCA_902803085.1 uncultured Planctomycetota bacterium | reverse complement strand
CTTCGTCGTTGACGTACGTGTCGACTTTCTTCATCTTAACGACGTCGCCGAGAATCGTCATGCCGTTGACGATCGTGAGATCGCCCTCGGTGAGCGTAATCGTCTCGCCGGCGAGCGATTTGTCGAAGGTAACCGTCTTCGCCGGGTCGGAGCCGGTAACGGTCGCGTCGTAATCGCGTTCCGCGTAGGCGAAGTAGACTTCGACCGCTTCGCGGAGGGTAATCTTACCGTCGTACGGGTTGATTTCGTCGACGATATCGGTATTTCCGTCGAAGCCCTTGTAATTAACGATAATCGACGGCGTTTCCTTGTAGTAGACGGATTCGTACGCGCCGATATCGACGGTCGGGATATAGTTATCGTCGTTTTCTTTGACGAAGACGCGATCGTTAACGCCGGTGAGATCCGTGGTCAGACCGGCGGCGGTCGCCGTGTTGTTAAGGCCGGCGTCGACGGCGGGAGACGGATAGAGCGAGTACGCGGGCGCGGCGCCTTCGGCGGCTGGATCGTAATCGGTCGCGTCCTGCGCGAAGAGCTTGCCACTGTAGAACTTATTGCCGACGCCGCTAATCTCGTCCTTCGTAAAGAGGCTGTACTCGGCGGTCAGACCGGCCTTCGCGTCGGCGTCGACTTTGCCCGCGACAATCGTATTCTTGAGGTTAAAGGTCGCGTACTGATCGTCGGCGCCGCCGGTTCCCGTCAGCTTATAGCCGTCGAGTTCGCCGACGAGCGTCGATTGCGTAACGTTAATCGTCGCCTTTTCGGTTCCGGCGTCGATCGAGTCGGCCTCGGTTCCTTCGTTCACGATCAGCGCCTGAATGACGTTGACGGTCGTCGCGACCACGGCGTCGTTGACCTTGACGCCTTTGACTGCGACTTCGCCGTAGATTTCGGAATTCTTAATCGTCGCGGTCGCAACGGAGTTGAGTTCGAGCGCGAGCTTGCCTTCAGCCGCGGTTCCGTTGAGCGTCGCGTCCTCGATCGTCGCGGTCTTAGCGAGCGTTACCGTCGTCGTTCCGTTGACGGTCGCGTGATCGTTAATCGTGAGATTCGCTTCCGGATAGACCTCTTCCATGATCGGCTGGACGGTGACTTCCTCAGGCTGCGCGCCGAGAATCGGGTGACCGTCCGCCTGGACTTGGGTCTTATAGTACTTGTCGGGATTGTCGCCCTGACCCGCTTCCTTGGTATAGACGTACCACTCATTGCCTTCCTTAACGGGCTTATTAAGAACCTTCGGCACGTCGTAGTCCTCGGTCGCTTGGTCCGTCTTCTTCGCCGTAACGACAACGGCGCCGGTTACCGTCGTATTCTCGCCGGTAATCGTTAGATTGACGACTTCGTTCTCGGCGATCTTCGCGATATCGGCGGTTACCGTAACGTTGGCGTTCACTGCGGTCGTCGCGTCGGCAGCGCCAATAACGAAGCTGCGATTCGCGTCGATATCCGCGTTGATCGTAATATTCTTAACCACGACGTCGCCCGTATTGAACGCGTACGTCGTTTCGCCCGTCGTGGAGCCCGCGACCGGAACGGTCAGATAGCCCGCCGTGATCTTATAATTGTCGTTATCGTCCGAATCGTCTTCCATATCGTTCGCAATCGTTACGAACGCGGTCTTGGTATCCGAGGTCGACGTGCCGGGCGTTACGGTGTAGATCTGGATCGGATTATTCTGATTCGCGAGCTTGGTCTTCTGCTCGTTAGGCGTCTCGTTATCCGTGTAGGGATTTTCGTAAGGTTCGGCGTAGACCGTAACGTCCTCGGACGTCGTATCGATCGTCGCGAGTTTCTCGGCGGTTTCTTCGCCGAATTCGGACTTCAAGACGTACGGATTCTGGCCCTCTTCGACCGTCTTGTACTTGTAGTACTCGTTGACCGTCTTCGGATAGTGCTTAGCCATATCGGCTTCGACCATCGCGTCCTTGATCTTCGCGACGTCGGCGTTCTCAGCCTTGAGATCGGCGACGACGTCGGCAAAACCGTGTTCGCCGTACGCGCTATAGGCGTCGAATTGCGCCTCGTAAGTCGTCGCGTCGGTATAATCCTTCGTGGCGTCGAACGCGTCGATAAAGGCTTGCGCGTTCGTCGCCGCGAGTGTTTCGTAACCCGCGTATTCGGTCGTGGTAACGTAGATAGGCGTCTGGGCGCCTTCCGGCGTAATTTCGTAGTAGTAGGTCGTGCCGGCGACTTCGGTCGTATCGAAGGAAAGTTCATACTTTTCGGTCGTCTCGTTGTAAACGTACTTGTCGAACTTATAGGTAACCGGCGTATAGGCCTTTTCCGTCATGGTGTAGTAGACGGGCGTCGCGGAATCTTCCGACTTGCCGGTTCTGTCGGACAACCACATATAGGTAATCGTATCGG
>CADCOO010000217.1 GCA_902803085.1 uncultured Planctomycetota bacterium | reverse complement strand
GAAAAGGGCGGCGCGCTGTACAACGCGAGCGGCGCGAGCTTCACGGTCGAGAAGACGACGTTCCAAGGGAATACGTCGACGAACGGCGGCGCGGTCTACAACGCCGGCAAGCTCTTTGCGACGAGTTCGAACTTCGAGAGCAACGTCGCTTCCGAGAACGGCGGCGCGATCCAGGCGGTCGCAGGCGCGACGACGAGCGTTTCGAACTCGACGATCTGGAAGAACTCCGCCGGTCAGAACGGCGGCGCGATCGTGAGCGCGGGCTCGCTGACGCTCCGCAACGCGACGATCGGCGCGAATACGGCGAATATGGGCGGCGGTCTGTATCTAACGGGCGCGACGCAAGCGTACAACACGATCGTGGCCGGCAATATGGCGGCGACGGGCGTCGACCTGTACGCGACGCGCGCGACGTCGTTCTACAACTCGCTGCTCGGCTCCAACAGCGGCGTCCGCGTCGCTCCGACCATGTCGAACTCGCTCACGGGCGACCCCGGTTACGCGGTTGCGCCGGTCTTCGAGAACGGCGTCTTAAGGAATCCGGCGGCGGTCGATATTCAACTCACCGTCGACTCGATCGCGGTCAACGCAGGTAACGACGCTTACGCGCTCGACGCTTCCGGCGCGAACACGCTCGAAACGGACGTGATCGGCTCGCTACGCATCTGCGTCGCCGGACTCGACTCGATCGATATCGGCGCGTACGAATTCCCGTTCGAGAATCCGCGCAATGAAAACGGCGACGTCGTCGTTACCTCCGACAAGGACGTCTCCGACCCGACCGACGGCGTCGTAACCCTGCGCGAAGCGCTCGATTACGCCAAGCGTCTCGGCAAGGACACGATCTACGTCGATCCCGCGATCTCCAATATCGACATGGCGGAAACCCTCGAGATTAACGACTCCATTAAGATCGTCGCGGAAGAAGGCGTTACGCTCAAGTCCGACGGTTTCAACGGCTCCATCGTCGCCGTCGGTACGACCACCGCCGGTAAGAACGCCAAGGTCGAAATCGAGAACGTTACGATTACCGGAGGATCCTTCGTTAATCCGAACGTCGACGACGACCCGAACTACATCGGCGGCGGTCTGCGCAACTACGCGGAACTCACCCTAACGAACGTTACCGTCGAAGACAATACCGCGAGCTACGGCGGCGGTTTGTACAACGCCGGTAAACTCAACGTTATTAGCTCGACGATCGTCGGCAACGACGCGAAGTACTACGGCGGCGTTTACAACCGCGGCGAGCTCTACGTCGAATCCTCCGTTATCGCCGGCAATAGCGCGACCTTCTACGGCGGCGGCGTCGGATCCTATACCGGCGCGACGATCGTCAACTCCGCGATCGTCGGCAATACGGGCACGCGCGGCGCGGGCGTCTACGTCCAGATTAACCCGAACGACCTCATTACCGGAACCGGCTCCTGGGCGGTCAGCCTGCTCAATAGCACGGTGGTCGGCAACGTAGCGACGGAAGCTGGCGGCGGCGTGTGGAACAACCACATTCTGAACGTGGAGAACTCGATCGTTTACGGCAACGCGTCGAAGACGGCGGCGGATCTCTACGCGACCAAGCTTATGGCGACGAGCGCCGTTACGACGAAGTACTCCGACGTCGGCGACGCGAACGTCGCGGTCAACGGCGTCGGCGTTAAGAAGGTCGATCCGAACTTCGTGAACTTCACGCAACCGAAGGCGACCGATAAGAGCGTCGACTGGAAGGCGTGGGATCTCAATCTCGCGGTTGGCTCGCCGCTCATTAACGCCGGCGATCCGAACTACAGCGGCGCACTCACGCTTGACGTTGCGGGCAATCCTCGCATCGTTGGCTCCGCGATCGACATGGGCGCGTACGAAGAGCAAGGGAACGTCGCGCCGAGCGACGTTACGCTCGAACTTTCCGGCGACGTAACGTCGGCGTCACCCGCCGGATCCGTAGTCGGGACGCTCTCCGCGCAGGACGAGAACGAAGGCGACGCGTTCACGTACGAGATCGTGGACGACGAAGCCGGTCTCTTCAAGATCGAGGGCGACAAGTTGGTTCTCGCGAAGAAGGCGAGCGCGGGCGATTACGAAGTAACGATTCGCGCGACCGACTCTGCGGACGCGTCGACGGAGAAGACCTTTACGGTCTCGATTACCGATCCTGAAGCGGCGCGTTACGAAACGCCGACGATTACGGCGATCGGCGTCGATTCTGAAGGCGACGTCGTGGTCGCGTGGCAAACGGACGATCCCGCGAAGGAATACGTCGTTGAATACCGCCTCAAGGGCGCGAAACAATGGCAGTCGACGAACGCGCTTACGGGCGACTTCGGCAAGCTGACCGGCGCGAACTTCAATGCTGGCGATACGGTCGAAGCGCGCATTAAGGCGGTCGCCTCCTCGACGAAGAACGAGTCCGATTGGTCCGATCCGGAAACGACGACGCTCGCGTCGCCGCAGCCTTCGTACAATACGTCGGTCTCGACGCGCAACCTCGTCGGCGGCTTCTCGCAAGCGACGGTCGAGATCGTTGTGAACGCTTCGCCTTACGCATACTGGGCGATCGACTGGAACGACGGCACGCCGATTCAATCGATAACCGGCCTGAGCATGAGCCAACGCTTCGACCACCTGTACACGACGCCTGGCGTCTATACGCCGGTTCTGTACGTCGACAACCAGGAAGGCGTCGCGTTGACGTCGATCGTAGCGGGCGCGGCTTCGAGCGCGGTCGTTGAGACGAGCGCGGCGGTCGTTGAAACGGAGAACGTCTTCTCGGCGATCGCGCCTCTCGCGACGACGGGCGCGCTCTTCGTCGGCAAGACGTCGCAATCGATCGCTGCCGCGCCGGTTGCCTCGAACTACGACTGGAACGCGATTGCGGAAAGCCTCGCGGTCGCGTCCAAGGTCTCGGCGGACGACGCGTTGGTCGTGAACGCGGGCGAGCGCGAAATTGCGCAACGTCAGCGTAGCGCGGCGCGCGACGACGCGTTCGCGGAACTGTCGAACGCGTTCGAGTTCGGCGACTCCGAGGACGGCGCGGTCGACGCGCTGGCGACCAATATGTGCGAAGCGCTCCTCGACGACGGATTCTTCGGCGAACTCTTCGAAGAGTAAAATAAACGGTAGCGCGGAATTCGTCCGCGTTATCATGAAATAATCGCGCGCCGCGCTCCATGCGAGTCGCGGCGCGCGTCGGTAACAACGAGGGGGCGCAAGTCCCCTTTTTTAATGCGCGACTAGACGTTGATTTTTTACCTAAACGTGGTATCTTAAAGAAAGCGACGCTGCGCGCGACGCGGACAAGACGATTGAGAAAGGAACGAACGACGTATGGCGAAGATAAAACGCATCCTAGTTGCCGGCGGCGCCGGCTTTCTCGGATCGCATTTGTGCGAACTGCTGATTAATCGCGGACACGACGTTATATGCGTCGATAATTTCTTTACGAGTCAGAAGTCGAATATCGAAAGTCTTCTACAACGACCGAATTTCGAACTGATTCGCCACGATATTACCCTGCCGCTCGCGCTCGAGGTCGACGAAATCTATAATCTCGCGTGCCCCGCCGCGCCGGGACACTATCAGTACAACCCGATTAAGACAATGAAGACGTCGCTCCTAGGCGCGATTAATCTTCTAGAGCTCGCGCGCGAGAGTCGCGCTAAAATTCTTCAGGCGTCCACAAGCGAGGTCTACGGAGACCCGGAAGTCCATCCGCAACGCGAAGACTATCGCGGCGCCGTTAATCCTATCGGACCGCGAGCCTGCTACGACGAGGGCAAACGCGCCGCTGAAACCCTCTTTATGGACTCCTACCGCATGAATCTCGCTCAGATTCGTATTGCGCGCATCTTCAATACTTACGGTCCGAGAACCCACCCATTCGACGGACGCGTCGTCTCCAACTTCATTCGTCAGGCGCTCGCCGACGAACCGATTACTATCTTCGGCGACGGCTCGCAGACCCGGTCCTTCTGCTACTACTCCGATCTCGTCGACGCGCTCGTTCGACTCATGGAGAATGAAGACGGATTTATTGGACCGGTCAATCTCGGCAACCCGAATGAATTCACCGTCCTTGAACTTGGAAAACTCGTCTGGGAGCTCCTCGGGAAGGAACCGAAGTTCGTCTTTAAAGAACTACCCGTCGACGACCCATGCCGACGCCAGCCCGATATTACCCTCGCCAAAGAGAAACTCCACTGGGAGCCGACCGTCCAGCTTCGAGAAGGTCTCGCTAAAACGATCGAATGGTTCAAAACGATCGATCTCGACGCGTTCCGCGCGCCTACGCCGAATTATTGAGCGCGGCAGATCCCTTAAAGGTGTTTGCGTTCGAGGAGCGTCTAGACGATGAAGACAGAGCTACGATACGACGTTTTCTTTGGAATATCCTTTGAACCGTTTGTTAAGCGCGCCTGGGATATCTTTGGGAATGAGTTTTGTTTTGACAACGTCGAATTGATTCCGCCGCGCATGGCGCCGGGAGTCGATCCCAACGACGTTCTCGACGTGAACTCCTACCGTTACGACGCGCAGGGAGACGACGAATCTCCGATTCCGTACATGATTGTGAATGCGGCGACGCTTGACGATGAGGAAATCGTATGTCCGCATTTTAATAAACTGGCGCGTAGCTTTTTTAAT
>CADCOO010000216.1 GCA_902803085.1 uncultured Planctomycetota bacterium | reverse complement strand
GGATAATTATCCGTTCGACGCCATCGTTAGAGCGGTTAAACTCGATCCGCAAATTGTTCAAGCTTGGCTTCAAGAAGAAGGCGGGAAATAATCGTCTCACACAATAGATTATGAAACGGTCTTTCGCATATTCGCCTACGACGGACTCGCCTACCGTGAAATTTCTTTCGCCCCTGGGAAACGATAGCGCTTGACCAAGCGCGATTCTTCGCTGAAATAAAAGAACCGTATCGAGGGTCCCGAGCCTATTCCATTCTCCGTTTGAACATAAAAGCGGCGCACGAAAACGTCGTTGCGGCGACGAGCGCCAGCGGGACGAGGCATATTGCGATCGACCGTACGGACGCGCCTCGCGTTAGAAGTCCTTTAAGTACGATTAATTCCCAACGAACGGGGTTCGGAATCGTGAGGAATTGCAACCACTCGGGCATATTCTCAACGGGCGTGGCGAAACCGGAGAGCATAATGGCGGGCGGCATGAAGAGGAAGAGTCCTAACGTCGCTTGCTGCTGGGTCGTCGAAATCGAACTTATAAAGAGACCGACGCAAATAATCGCGGTCAGATAGAGCGCTGTCGAGAGCATAAAGAGCCAGAGCGGTCCAAGCAAGGGCGTTCCGAACCCAAATACGACGAGCAGTAGAATTACGATCGCCGAGATAGTCGCAAGCGCTACGGCCGACGCCGCTTTGCCAATTACTATTTCTAACGGCGACAGCGGCGAAACGACAAGTTGTTCGAAGGAGCCCAGTTCGCGTTCGCGCGCAATCGACGTCGCGGAAACGATCATTCCAACCGTCGTCATAATAATGCAAACCAGCCCGGGCATGAAGGCGACGCGCGCGATCGCGTTCGGGTTAAACCATCTTCGCACGATCAGTCCGCGTTCCGAGGAGGTTTCAATTTTCGGCGTCGCGCCAAATCGCGCGGCAATTTGCTGAACGTATCCGCCAAGCGCGCCGGCGCCGTTTGCGCGTCGTCCGTCGAGCGTAACCTGAATCGTCGGCGTCTCGCCCGGCGAATGAACGCGTCGCGAAAAATCCTGGGGGATAACGATCGCCGCAATAACTCGCTGGTTTTCAAGCGCGGAGTCTAATTCTCGATAGCTCGTTACGTTGACGATCTCTTTAAAGACGGGCTCTACCATAAACGATTTCATAAGAGACGCGCCTTCCACCCCGACGTCTTGATTCAAAATCGCGACGCGCGTGTTAACGACCTCTTGTGAAATCGCAAATGAAAACATAATGAACTGGACGACCGGCGGAATAAAGAGAACGACGCGACCGACCGGATCCGACATAGTCGACGTTAACTCTTTGCGAATAAGTAAAAGAACTCGCTTTATCGATTCAAACATTGATCTCTACTCCATTCGGTCTATTACTCTAATCGCGATCGCGTCTTCACTACGGTTGCAACGAGCAAAATCGAAGCTAACGCGCCTATTGCCGCCATATTTTTAACGAGAAAAGTCCAGGCGTCTCCGACCATAAAAATCGTTTGTAGGCTCGACGCGTAATACCGCGCGGGAAACAAATAGGACAAGGCGCGCAAAACAAGCGGCATAGCGTCGATCTCAAATAAGACCCCTGAAAAAATGAAATTCGGCAAAAAGCTCGACAGTAGCGCGATCGACGACGCAATCGTTTGGTCGCGACATACCGTTGAAATCAGCAGCCCCTGACCGGTCGCGGCTAGTAAAAAAACGCTAGCCGTAAGATAATACGCCGTAAGGGATCCGCGAAAAGGAACGTGGAACGCGTACTTGGCGACGACGGCGCACAACGTCGCCGCGCCAAGTCCTAACAGGAAATAAGGAATGAGCTTGCCGAGGATCATTTCAAACTTTCCGACGGCGGTCGCGAGCGTCGCCTCCATTGTCCCTCGCTCCCATTCGCGCGCGACAACCAAGGTGGTAAGCAGCGTCCCTATCATGGCGAGTATTAAAACAATCGAGCCGGGAACCAAACTATTGCGCGTCATTCGCGACTCGTTATAGCGCATTTGGGTCTCAACGTTAATTATGCCGGCGGCGGGCGCGATCGCGGAGGAACCGCGCTCCATTCGCTCGCGCGTCAGAAACTTTGCGTACGCGCCCAGTGCGTACGCTTCGACGATTACCGACAAATTTGCCTCCGTACCGTCGATAAGCGCCTGCGCGCTCGGCGCTTCGCCGCGTTCAAGCGTTTCAGAAAAGTCGTTCGGCACGATAATAACCGCGCGAACGTCGCCGTCGGCTAGCGCCTGCTCCGCGTCGGAACGATTACCGTAAAAAGCCGCGTCAAAATACTCGGTGGCGTCAAACGTATTCCAGAACGCGCGCGCCGACGAGCCACGATCTTCCAAAGCGATCCCTATCTTAACGTGTTTGGCGTCAAAAGAAAGACCGAACCCAAAGATAAATAGCATGATTATTGGAAGGACAAACGCGACGAGCAACGCGCTCGGGTCGCGAAAGACCTGCAGCCATTCCTTTTGAATCAGGGCGAGAAGGCGTTCGAATTTAGGCGATAGCATCGTCGGTCTCTCGTCCTTTCTGGATTAGCTGAATAAAGGCGTCCTCCAACGTGGGATTCGGAAGCTCGCGACTCCTCGCGCGCTCCTTAAGGGCCTCCGGCGTCCCCTGCGCTATCTTCTTACCGCCTAATATGAGCGCGATCTGATCGCAATATTCAGCCTCGTCCATAAAATGCGTCGTTACGAGAACGGCGACCCCTTCGGACGCAAACTGATCGACGCGACGCCAGAATTCGCGACGCGCAAGCGGATCGACGCCAGACGTCGGCTCGTCCAAAAAGAGCGCGACCGGAGAATGAAGCGTCGCCGTCGCCAGCGCGAGACGCTGCTTATAGCCGAGCGGCAACGAGCCGCTCGCCACGCCCGAATAGCGACGCAAATCATATTCGTCGAGCGCAAGCTCGATCTTACGACGACGCTCGCGGAAATCAAGACCATAGACGCCGCCGTAAAACTCTAAGTTCTGCTCCGCCGTTAAATTCGGATAGAGCGAAAACTTTTGCGCCATGTAGCCAAGTCGCTTGCGCGCCTCGGACGACGAACGTCGTAAACTCGCGCCTGAAACGAAACCGTCGCCAGAAGTCGGTTTAAGAAGGCCGCACAACATTTTAAAACTCGTGCTCTTACCGGCGCCGTTCGGACCGAGCAAGCCGAAGATTTCGCCGCGTTTGATCGAAAATTCAATCTCAGAAGCCGCCGTAAACGCGCCAAATCGTTTCGTAAGCTTGCGCGCCTCAACGACAACCTCGTCGCGGTCAAAACGACCGCCGACAACGACGCGCGGCGCGGACGACGAACTCCCTGCGCCGACCGCATGCGAATGCGGTTCTGCGCGTAAAGACGCGCTCGAACGTAAAATGTCAATAAAACCGTCCTCAAAACATGGATCGGTCGACGTTGCTTCGCGACCGTTAAAAAATCGGTTGGAAACTTCCTCCGGCGATAAAGCCGAACGGAAAGAAACGCGAATTGCGTCGCCTTGGATCGTCGCGTCGACGACTTCGGCGTTCTTGGAAAGATTGGTTACGACCCGACGTCTCTCCAACGCCGAATAGCCGCGAATTCTGAAAACGCGATTGCGAACGCGTGCGGAAAGGTCCTGCGGTTTGCCGGCAAATAGCAAACGACCTTCGTTTAAAAGAAGCGTCTCGTCGCAAAGTCCCGCCTCGTCCATATACGACGTGCTCCACAAGACGATCGTTTCAGGACCCGAAAGCTCGCGCGCCATCCTCCAAAGCTCGCGGCGACTCAAAGGGTCGACGCCGACGCCGGGCTCGTCGAGAATCAGCAAACGAGGCGTCGTTACGAACGCGCACGCAAGGCCAAGCTTCTGCTTCATTCCGCCGGAAAGACGACGCGCAAGACGATTCTGAAAGCGCTCAAGACCGGTAAAACCAAGCAGCTTGTCAAATTGAGAGCGACGTTGCGAACGCGGAAGATTGCGGAGTTTCGCGTAAAGCGTAAGGTTCTCGAGTACCGAAAGATCTTCGTACAAGCCAAACTTTTGCGGCATATAGCCAAGAAAGGAACGGATCGTTCGCGTATCGCGCGTCGCGTCGTAACCGAAAACTTCAATTCGTCCCGACGTCGGCTTCAGGAGACCCGCGATCATGCGCAGCGCCGTCGTCTTACCGGCGCCGTCCGGCCCGACGACGCCCGTTATTTTACCGGGCTGAATTGTCGCCGTTAACGCGTCGAGCGCCGGACGCGTCGCGCCTTTAAAAATCTTCGTCGTCTCTTCAAAACGTATCATATCGCCGTCTCCGACTCAACGCGACGATTCTTCCGCGCCAGGCGCCGTTTCCAACTCGTTAGAACCCTGCGCATGACCATATTCAATCTTAACGTCGACCGGCGCGCCCTGTCGAAGCCCGTCGTCGGGATCGTCGACTATGATGCGCGCGCGATATACGAGGTTCGTACGCAATTCTTTCGTTTCGACCGTCTTCGGCGTAAATTCCGCTTCCGGCGAAATATACCCGACGCGACCTTCATAAACGCGAGACGAAGAATCCGTTCGAATCTCGGCGCGCGCGCCCTGCGCGATCCTGCCTAGGTCGCGCTCGACGAGATAGACGTACGCCCACACGGAATCGCGCAACGAAAGCGTCGCGACCGTCTGCCCCAACGCGACGATCGCGCCCGGCTCCGCGACTCGCGTCAGGAGGATTCCGTCGTTCGGCGCTACCAGCGTCGCGTCTTGCAGCGCGATCTCCGCTTTCTGCAGCGTTGCTTCCGCTCGAGCGAGAGTCGCGCGCGCCGCGTCCAATTCCTCGCGACGCGTCCCTTCTTCCAAAAGACTGAGCGCTTCTCGACTCCGCGCTAAGCGAGACTCAAACACGTCGCGCGTCTCAATCGAAATCTCGTACGCGCTTTCGCTCACCGCGCGAGTCTGAAGCAATTTCTCATTTCGCGCGACTTCGCTCGTCGCGCGCGCAAGATTCGCTTCGTACTCGCGAACAAGAGCCTTTGCCTCTTCGAGCTCTTGACGCCGCGCGCCGTTCTCCAAGCGCTCTAAGACCGCGCGCGCTTCGTCGCGAGACGCTCGAGCAATTGCGACCTCCGCCGCCAACGGTTCCGCGTCGAGCGCCGCAAGCCGGTCGCCGCGACTTACGCGCGCGCCCTCCTCGACCGTAAACGTCGAAAGCTTGCCGCCGACGCGAAAGCTTAGATTCACTCGACGCAATTCGAGATTGCCAGAATAGTACGCCGCGTCCGGTTCCGGCGCGTTACGCCCCTCGAGCGTTCTAAAATAATAGATCGCTCCCGATCCCAACAAAACGACAAGCAGCAACGCGATTTTCTTCATTTGCCCTCAACCTCATAGACTCCGATTTATTCCGTTGTCTTCAGCGCGTTAAGTATTTGTTTCAGGTCCGCGCTCGCGCGCGACGCTTCTTCGACAATTTCTCCGTCCAACGCGACTTCTACAAAAAAACCTCGCATATAACGGACGATCGTCATTGCCATTCCGTGCGAGTCAAGTTTAAAGCGAACGCCCCATTTCGCGCTCAAGTCGTCGAAAAGCCGCGCGAGAGGCGCGATGATATTAATAGCGCACTGCGACGTTACCTCGCGCGAATACCGTTGAAACAACGCGCTGTAAAAGAGCGTCGTGCGAACCAGCTGGAGCGG
>CADCOO010000215.1 GCA_902803085.1 uncultured Planctomycetota bacterium | reverse complement strand
TTGACGGGACTCGAACCCGCAACCACCGGATCGACAGTCCGGGACTCTAACCAATTGAGCTACAACCCCTCGTCGATCGTCGGCAACTTTGTAAACCGCCGCCAAACGACAAGAGGATTGTAAACGATCTTTGAGTTTCTGCAAGGGGGGTTTTTGAAAAATTTCAAAAAAACGCGTCTACGCATTATGGGAAGATTTCTCTCGACAGCTGAGTAAAAAAAGATTATGATCGCGCGACGGTCGGCGCACAAGCCGACGTCAACCGAATCAAAAAACGACCAACGGTAAACAGAAACACTATGGCGGAACAAGAGCGAACGGAACAGGCGACGCCGAAAAAGCGTCAGGAAGCGCGCAAACGCGGCGAAGTCGCGCGTAGCAAAGACGTCGTCGCAACGGCGGCGCTGGTCGGCGCCGTCGCGATCCTCGCGTTTTCCGCCGAGCATAAGTTTGACGTCGCGCTAGAAGCCATGCAAAGCGACCTTGGTCGACCGCTCGTAATTCGCGCCGACGAACTCAATTTCGCCGCCGAACTCTCGCGAACGATCGCGAGCGCGCTAGCGCAAATGGCGTCGCTCTTACTCGTCGTCGTTCTTGCGACGCTCGCTGCCAACTGGCTACAGGTCGGCTTTCTCTTTTTGCCTAATAAAATGAAGTTCGACGGCAAACGTCTCAATCCGGTCAAGAATCTCTCGCGTTTGGCGTCCTGGGGCGTTCTCGGCGAAACGGGATACGGACTTCTTAAATTCATTATTTGCGGCGCCGTCCTGGCGCTCACGCTCAAGGCGGACGCGGAAACAATCGCAAGCGCCTCTAACGGAACGATCGAGCAAATCGTTCTCTTCACGGGAAGCGAGTTTGCCAAGGTCGCTTATCGACTCTGCGGAACCTTGTTGGCGCTCGCCGCGCTCGATTACGGCGTTCGCAGATGGAAGTACGAGCAAGATATCAAGATGACGCAACAGGAGCTCCGAGACGAGCTCAAAGAAGAATCGGGCGCGCCGCAAACGAAAGGACGCCGTCAGCAAGCGCGACGATCGCTATTCAATTCCGTGTCGGCCGTCGGCGCGACGACGCCGCCCCGCGCGCCGGAACCCGCGCGCTCCTACAAGCAAGAGCGCGCAAAAGACGATTCCAGGTCGAATTTCAAAAAACGCGGACAATAAAACGCGTCTACTTCACGACGACGCTGCGCACGACCCCTTTGCCGAGAAGCGTTTCCAATTGATCGCCGGGGCGCGCGTCCGCCGCGTCGCGCAGAACCATGCCGTCTCGCCCTTTGGTAATCGAGTAGCCGCGACTAAGCACGGCGAGCGGACTCATCGCATGCATTTTACCGACCGTCTCTTTAAAGGCGCCCTCTTTGCGCTCCATCGTTAGACGCATGCCGATCGCCATACGCTTTTCCAGCTCGTCAAGCGCCGTCGTCCTCCGCGCGGCGAGAACTTCGCCGGGAGCTTGAAAAACGCGACGATTCGAACATTGATCCAGGCGGTCGCGCAACGTTTTGATCCTCTGATCGACGTTGCGGGCAAGACGCGCTTCCCAATCGTCGAGCGCCGCGCTAAAGCGCGCGTCTTCTATCGCGATCGCCGTCGCCGCGCCCGTCGGCGTTAGCGCGTGCACGTCCGCCGCTAAATCGCACAGGGAAACGTCGATCTCGTGACCAATGCCCGTTACGATCGGAATCCGCGACGACGCGACCGCGCGCGCGGCAATTTCTTCGTTGAAAGCCCAGAGATCTTCCATACTGCCGCCGCCGCGAATCAACGCGATCGCGTCAAGTTTCAGACGCTCGTTGTGCTCGTTAAAAAACGCCAGCGCGTCCGCAATTTCGCGCGCCGCGCCCTCGCCCTGCACTTTTGTCGACGCGACCAAAACGTCGACGCGTTTCGTGCGCGTCGCGAGCGTCGTTAAGAAATCGTGCAGCGCCGCGCTCGTAGGACTCGTCGCGACCCCAATACGCGTTACAAAGGGGGGCAACCGACGTTTCCGTCGCGGGTCAAACAACCCTTCTCGACGAAGCTTCGCTTCCAATTGGCGGAATTTTAACTCGAGAGAACCTACGCCAACCGGCTCGATCTTCGTTACGATCAGTTTGTACTTGCCGTGCGGCGCGTAAACTTCAACTCGACCGGAGCAGACAAGCTTCAAGCCGTTCTTAAGATCAAACGCGACTCGAGACAGAACCGAACGCCAAACGGCGACGTCGATCTGCGAATTCGCGTCCTTTAGGCAGAAATACGCGTGCCCCGAACTTGGCAACGAAAGGCTCGAAACCTCGCCTATCACGCGCG
>CADCOO010000214.1 GCA_902803085.1 uncultured Planctomycetota bacterium | reverse complement strand
TCCCAACCGCCGCTTTTGCTTCGATAAACAGCATAGCACAAGCAAGGAACGACAAAAGGGACAAGAAAGAACGTTATAATCGACCCAATTCCCCACTCCAAGAGTATAGTTCCTATAGAGTGCGGCGCCCACTGGCAGAAAACGTCCAAACACCAGAGCATCAAGGCGGCAAGATTGAAGAACAGGAATATGAGAAAAACGTATGTGAACAAAATGCTTTTACTCTTCATATGAAGATCTCCCCAAAGGAAACGACGGCGGGCGCTTTCAGACGCAACGTCTGAAATTCTCAGGTTATGAACCATGCTCACGAGCGAATAAACTCAGAAATAAACGTCGCCATTAATTCATTATTTATTCCCGCCATAATCACGAGTATAGCCTGAAGAACTTTACTCCTATTTTCACTTCGAAAAATGACATAACCTAAACAAGGAATGGCGATATACGTTATACATGAGGCAAGAGCGATCCATCCTTTGAACGACAAACGAACAATATGCCGAACGCCTTCTGGAAAGTGGACAAAAAGAAGTCGCGGATTGCCGACGTCCAGGTAAAAAAAGAGCGCCATGACGAAATAATTGAACGACAAAAAGATGAGAAACGCGTATACGTACCGATCGCTTTTACTTGTCATACGAAGTCCTCCGTCGGTTCTAGCTCCGGTTACCCGAAAAAAGACGTCATTTCAACCAAAAGAAAAACAAGCCAACCGAGCGAAATCAGCTCGTTAATCGCCGCAACTAAGAGCGTCAATATCAGAAGGCTACAACCGGTATCGCGGTCTTCGCTTCGGCAAAGAACAAAGAACAAATAAGGAACGGCTAGAAAGACAAGGAGGAACACAAGGGGCGAGATGAAGTACGTCCACAGCGCGGGTAACCAGAAAAGTATCTGGAAACAAAAACAATCGGGCGCTGCCTGAAAGATAATAGGCAAGCACAAAATCGTCATGACGACGATATTAAACGCCAGAAGTTTAATAAAGGCGCGCGCACACCAAAAATCTTCTTCGTCTTCCTTATTCATACGACGCTCTCCTCGAATTAGGACGCAACGCTCCTCACCTACGACGACGCCTCGTTAATCAACTCGTCGACGCTCGGCATTTTAGAGTTGACGAATTCGTCGTCTTCGTCGTCGTTTGCGTCGGCTCCGTCGTTTTCATTTTTGACGTTGAGAGGATAGGAGACCGCGAAGGGATTCGGTCGGAACTCGGGAAAGAATTTGAGCATAGGATCGTCCGACTCGACTTTGGGAAATTCGAGTCGTTTCCAGTCGAGCGTCGAGAGATCGTTGGATTGAACGTCGGCGGCGAGTTCTTTCGAGGCTTCGTCGCTCTTTGATCCGGGGGCGCTTGCCGTCGATTCTTCGCTCTTAGGCTCGGAGACGGACGCCTCGTCTTGATCGAAGTTCGGAATCTCCATCTCGTTACCGCAGACGGGACAGTTCAGCTTTCTGCCGGCGAATTTCGTATCGACGGACATTTGGCGATTGCAGTGCGGACAATGAATAATCTTCTTCATGAGAGGAGTCCTATGTCAATTCCCCTAGCGCGTTCGCTCACGGCGGATCGTAGCCCCCTTTGCCGTAGGGATTGCAACGCAAGATTCTCCAAATCGTTTTGAAGGAACCGCGTAGGAGTCCGTATTTGCGTAGCGCGAGAATACAATACTGACTGCAAGTCGGCGTGAACCTGCAATGCGGTCCGAGCATGGGGCTAATCCCCAACTGATAAAACCGCACAAGCTTAATGAGAACGTAAACGACGCAACGTTCCGGCAAAACGACGATAGCGCGCGCAATTTCTCGAAATTGTCCGTTCACGAATCCGCTCCTTCGACGTCGGCTTCACCCGGACCGGCGTCCGACTCGCGCGCGGTCGCCTCGTCCTTTTGCGCGACGTTACGATTTGCTTTTCGCACGGCGCGCGCGATTAAATCGAGGAGCTCGTCGCAAAGTTCGGCGTACTTAGGGAGTTCCGCCTGCTTTTGCGGAATAACGATAAAATCGTACCCTTGCGGAATCGAACCCTGACGCGTGCGGAACGCTTCGCGAATCAGCCGTTTCCAACGATTGCGAACGTGCGCCTTACCGACTTTTTTTGATACGGAAAGCCCCAACCTTGCGGGCGCGTCGGCCGTGGTCGGCGCGCAACATACGGCGAGCGCGCGGTTGAAAGCGCGCGCTCGAAAACGATAGACGCGTTGAAAGTCGCGCTGCAACTTAATGCGCCGCGTCTGCGGAAACCGTTGCGAAGTTTGGCGCAGTTCGTTCGTCATTCGACCGTCGTCGCTTCTTCCTCGACGGGCGTAGCCTCCGGCGCAACTTCCTCCGTAGGAGCGACTTCCTCAGCAGGAGTCGCTTCCTCAGCAGGCGCGTCCTCAGGCGCGGGTTCGACGCCCCAGAGCTCGTCCTCGAGCCTCGTTTCTTTCTGAGCTTCTTCTACGGAAATCGTTTGCTGGCAGACGCTATTGATCGCGTTTGCAATCGACGCCGGACCATTGCCAACGACGTGCGTATAAACTTTGCCGCCGATAAAAATGAACGTGTCCGGTATCCCAGAAACGCCATACTCGCGCGCGATCCCGTTAAGACGATCGACGTCGATTCGCGCGAACGAGAGCCCGGAGACTTGGAAATAGCCCGCCATTTTATCGAAATGAGGATCGAGCGACTTACACGGACCGCACCATTCGGCGCCAAATTTAACTATCGCTATCTGATTACTATTAATAAAGTTAGCGAAATCCGTCTCGCTCTTAATCTCCAGAACTTCGCCGGGCTCGGCCATGGAGTAGTCGACGGAGGCGATCGCCGTTTCGTCGCAGTCCTCGCAATAGGTAGCGTCTCCGTCGCCGTCCTGCGCGCACTGGTTACACCCGATCGCAAAGGCAAGCGCCGCCGTTAAAAGAAGGAGCAGGGACGAAAGTTTAAGGTTAGAAAACGCCATTGAAATGTCCTCGCAGATTACGTTGAATTCTTTCGACGCGAACGCCTTCTCGCTAAAGACGAGCGCACAGTCTGTGCGAACTCGACCGCAACGCGCGGCTGCGGCCGAGTTCTAAACGCTTTGTTACGACGTCGGCGAATTACGCGCCGAACTTGCCGAGGCGATTCGCATGCGCCATAGCGAGCGGCATGAGGTGAATCGCTTGGAAATGACCGAGACCGCCGAGATTATTCGCTTCCGTTTCGCCGAATTTCTGGCAGGAGTCGGTGCGCGCAAGATTCGAGACGATCATCGTCGGAACCGGGTGGAAGGAGTGCGACGCCATCTTAGCGGGCGTGCTGTGGTCGCCGGTAACGACGAGGCAATCGTTTTCGCCGAGGAGCGCTTCGATCGCCGGCATGACCTTGTCGAGCTCTTCGACCATCTTGCGCTTCTCTTCGAAGTTTCCGTCTTCGCCGCGGCTGTCGGTATACTTGAAGTGCAGGAAGAAGAAGTCGTACTTATCCCAATTCTCTTTAAGGACTTCGACTTCTTCCTGGAGCGTGGCGGGCTTGCCGACGAGCTCCATGCCGACGAGGGACGCGAGTCCTTTGTACATCGGGTAGACGGCGATCGCGGCGGCGTTGAGACCGTAGAGTTCCTTATAGGACGGCAGAACCGGCTTGGTCGCGAACCCGCGCATAGTGAGGCAGTTCGCTTTCGGTTGCCCCTTGAGGATCTTAACCGCTTGGTTGAAGAATTCTTTCGCGACTTGCGCCGTCTTCTCGGAAGCGGCGTCTTTCGCGACGGGATCGAGAGGCGCGGCGCCGGTGCGTTGCGGGTCGGTGTCCGCAACGTTGCCACCGAGTCCTTCGCCTCGGAAGACGACGACGAAACGGTGCTCTTTAACCGGTTCGACGAAGACTTCGACGCCGGGGATCGAAACCGCCTTCAGGAGCTTAACGACTTCGGCGCTTTCTTCCGTCGGAATACGACCGGCGCGACGGTCGGTAATAAGACCGTTCTCGTCGACCGTGCAGAAATTGCAACGAATGCAAACGTCGTTCGGACCGACCGGGAACGCAATGCCCGCCGCTTCGAGAACGCCGCGACCAATTTGGAAGACGAGCGGATCGTAACCGAAGAGCCCGAGGTGTCCGGGACCGCTGCCGGGCGTAATGCCGGGCAGGATCGGGAGGGACATGCCGCAGACGCCCTTGGCGGCGAGTTTATCGAGATTCGGCGTGTTGGCGGCTTCGAGTTCGGTAGGTCCGCCCGGTTGGAGCGGGAGTCCGCCGATACCGTCGGAGACGACCATGACAATTTTACCGCCGTCGGTTTTTAACGTTTGAATCAGTTCGTGCAATTCCATCTTCGTATTCCTTACAGCTCACAGGACGCGTGAACGGCGCAACAACGCCGCGCTGCGTCGAAGTCTTATGCCAAGCGCGCGTCGCGTCGACGCCTCGACGCTTGACGTGCGTTTATTGTATCGAAATCAGCGCCCTTTGTCTAGTAGCGCGCGCAATATTCAGGGCAAATCTTGCGCGCTCGCGACGACGAACGCAATCGCGAGCGTTTTGCAGTGCGTGAGAGAAATCTGCCAGTCGACGACGCCGAGTTCGTCCGCTATTTCCTTCGCGCGACCCGTTATATTCAGCGTCGGCGCGCCGGACGGCAGACTTTCCACCTCGATATCGGTCCACGCGACCCCGCGACTCCACCCGACGCCGAGCGCCTTCATGACCGCTTCCTTCGCCGCCCAGCGCGCGGCGAGCGACTCGCCGATATTCTTTTTCCTCGCCTGGCAGTATTCGCGTTCCTTCGCCGTAAAGACGCGCGTCATAAAAGCGTCCGTATGACGCTCGTAGAGATCGACGATTCGATCGATTTCAGCCGCGTCCGTACCTATTCCGACAACTCTCATTCGCTGTTCCTCATTTCACAAAAGAACCCCGCTCGCGACCGATCGGTTCGAGCGGGGCGTCGCTCGGTCGCGTTATGCGCGCGACGCGTTGTCGGGGATCGTACTAGTCGTTGTACTTAATCCAGACGTTGCGATATTGAACCTTATTGCCGTGTCCTTGCAGATAGAGTCCGCGCGCTTCGCCGGTCGATTCGTCTTTTTCATTCTTGCCGCCCGGCGTTTCATGCTGGAGCTCGGCTTTGTCGTGAATAACGACGCCGTTGTGCTTAACCGTAATAACGGCGTTGGCGACCTTCTTACCGTCCTCGTACTTCGCCGGTTGGACGTCAAAATCGTAGGTTTGCCAAGTCAGCGGCGGGAAGCACATATTGACGATCGGCTTGAGCTGCTGATAGAAGCCGCCGCATTCGTTGTTTTCGCCTTCCAGACCGAAGGAGTCGAGAACCTGGCATTCGTATTCTTCCTGCAGATAGACGCCGGAGTTCGAACGCGCTTGACCGAACGACGTCGGCATGAAGGAGAGCATGAACTCGATGTGGAGCGTGTACGGACGCCCGAGCTCGAAGGGCTTAAAGCGCGCTTCCGACCAGAAGGCGTTCTCTTGCGCGGAGCTAAGATTGTACTTGCCGTCGAACGCGTCGGATTCTTTGCCGTCGAAGAGGACGACCGCGCCTTCCGGCGCCTTCATGCCGAGCGTTTCGCTTTCGCGAACGACGCGTTGGACTTCAGTTTTCTTCGGGAAATCGAAGTAGAACTTGCCGTCCTCTTGCGTGCCGTGAAGAATACGCGCCTTCTGCGTTTCGTTAAAGACGACGTCGACGTCTTTGCCTTCGTCCTTTTTGCGCGGAATATTCATTTTTTCGCCGGTTACGACGAGCTGACCGTCTTTAAGCTCGCCTTTGCCGAAGAAGCGCGCCTTCGAGCGATCCCAGCCGTTGCCCGGAAGACCGCCCTGATAGCCGACTACGTTAAACGTGTTTTCGCCCGTCGCGATTACCTGATACCCGAAATTATTTTCCGGTTGAATATACTCGCCCTGGATATTAAAGGCGTCGACGAAACGTCCGTCCTTTTCCACTTCTTCAACGGACGTGAATTCTTGCGCGAAGAGGCTCGTCGCGCAAACGGTCGCGGCAAGAACCGCGAGAATGCTCATGAATCTTTTCATAATTAATAGAGTCCAAATGGTTAAATTAAATTCGATAACGAATCGCGCGTCTCGACGCCGAAGCGCGGACGCGCGACCTGAAATATCAGACGCCGAGATAGGCGTTAGCGTTCGATGAGCGCGCGCTGTTCCGGCGTGATCTTAATGACTTGCCAGTTCTTGAACCACATCGAGCCTTGCGAACCGCCGTGTAGCTGCAGACCGAGCTTGCCGTCTTTTTCGATCTCGGGATCCGTGAGATCGACGACGCGGAAGCCGTTAAGGAACGTTACCACGCGATCGCCAACCGCGGCGACGGCGATTTCGTTCCAGTCGTTTTCGCCCTTATTGCGGATCGTCTCGACGAATTCGTCGTCCGTGCCGAGCCAGCCGCGACCCGGAAGACCAGGACCGCCGGATGTGTGCCAAATACCCGCTTCTTTGCCGTTGCCAGCGATTTCGTCTTGGCAGCCGCGGAGGAGCCACGGAGTGTCGACTTCGTGCGCGCGGAAGTACAACGCGCTATTGACCCCGCCCTTGAAGACGTAGTCGACCTTCGCGACAAAGTCCGCGTACGGAATGTGCGAAACGACGAGGCCGTCGCGCGCTTCTGTGTCGTCGTGCTGACCGATCAGGACGCCGTCCTCGGTGAAGCTCCAGCATTCGGGTACGAATTCGTACGCGTCGACGATTTTCCATCCGTTGTCGCCCTTAACGAAGAAGGACTTCCATTCGCTCTTGGGGAATTCCTTAATGCGGATGTTCTTCCAGCGAATCGTGCCCTGACCGCCGGCGTGAATTTGGAGGCCGATGATTCCGTCAAAGTCTTTGTAATCGAAAATATTGGCGACGGGAACGCCGTTGAACCACGTGCGAAGAGACGGACCGATCGCTTGGATTTCGAGCGAGTTCCAATCGTCCTTTTTGAACGTGGCAAACGCGGCGTTGCGAACGTCGTCCGAGGTTTCGTCGAGCCAGACGCGACCCTTCTGATGCCCGCGACGACCTTCGTCGTAAATGCGCGCCATATCCGGTTCGTCCGGATCGATCTCGCACTGATACCCGAAGACGCGATCTTGATCTTCGTTAATGTGGCTACGGAACTGAACGCCGGAGTTGCCGGGTACGTCGACTTTGAAATCGAGCTTCAGAATGAAGTTGCCAAACGGCTTTTCGTAGACCAGGAAGGAGTTGCCCGGCGTGTTCGGCACGCATTCGCCGACGATCGCGCCGTCTTCAACCTTATACTTGGCTTGGCCGCCGTGTTTAGCCCAACCGTCGAGCGTCTTGCCGTCGAACAGTGAGACGAACCCTTCTTCTTCATCCGCCGCTTGAACCGGCGCGCTAACATAGCAGGCGACGACCGCCGCGAGCGCGGCGATCATACAAAGCGTTTTACGCATGTGAAAATCCTCTATCGTTCGTAATCTATCGTACCGCTCGTCCTCGCGCGCGGCGCGCCGCTTGACGAAGACGAGCAATGAATCAACGCGCACGCGCGCGCCGCATTTCCTGCAATTATACAATCGGAAAGTGAAAAAACAAGAATTCGCGCCGAATGTAACGATTTTTTTATTATTTCGGGGGCGAAGGGTTTCATTTGGGGGCTCGTCCTATTTCCGTGAACGCGTATAATAACGGGCAAAGCGCGCGGCGCGGCGCCGCGACAACCGTACGGAGAGCAATCATGACGTCGTTATTAAAACATATGTCCGGGTACCTGAAAGAGTCGATTTTAGCGCCTCTGTTCAAACTCCTGGAAGCGTGTTTCGACCTGCTCGTTCCGCTTATTGTCGCGTCAATGATCGATTCGGGAGTTAAAGAGAGCGATAAAACGCATATTCTCCTTTGCGGGTGCGCGCTCGTCGTTATCGCGCTTTTGGGTCTATTGGCGGCGTTCACGGCGCAATATTTCGCGGCTAAGGCGGCGGTCGGATTCGGATCGCAATTGCGCCGACTACTCTTTCGCCGGGTTGCAGAACTCTCTTTTGCGCAACTCGACGCGTTCGGCGCAGACTCGCTCGCAACGCGCATGACGAGCGACGCGAACCAGGTTCAATCGGGAACAAATCTCGTCTTGCGCCTCTTTATGCGATCGCCGCTGATCGTTTTCGGCGCCACGATCATGGCGCTCGTCGTCGACGTTAAATCGGGGCTCGTCTTCGTCGCGGCGCTCCCCATTTTGACGCTCCTCGTTTTCGGAATTATGTGGGGCGCGATCCCCGCGTACGGAAAATGTCAACGTCAACTTGACGAACTTGCGCGCGCAACGCGCGAGAATCTTTACGGCGCGCGGGTCGTTCGCGCGTTTAATCTTGAGGACGCGGAGCGTCGTTCGTTTGAGGACGCGAGTCGCGGTTACGCGGCGTTGCAACGTTTCGCGGGCGGTCTTTCGAGCCTTATGAATCCTTCGACGTACGTCGTAGTGAACCTTGCGATAGTCGCGCTGATCTGGACGGACGCGGCGCGGGTCGACGTCGGAGATCTCAGCCAGGGTCAGGCGGTGGCGCTTTTGAACTATATGGCGCAGATCGTCGTCGAGTTAATTAAGCTCGCCAATCTCATCATTCAGACGACGAAAGCGATCGCGTGCGGCAATCGAATTGCGGAGGTCCTGAATACGACTCCAGACATGACGGAAGGAACCGTCGAGGCGCGCGCTCTGACCGAAGGCGTCGCGGTCGCGTTTCGCGGCGTTACGTTCCGATACGCAGGCGCGTCCGAGCCCGCGCTCGAAGACGTCTCCTTTGAAGCGCGCGTCGGCGAGACGATCGGAATTATCGGAGGTTCCGGAAGCGGCAAGACGACGCTCGCCAATCTAATCGGTCGATTCTACGACGCGACCGAGGGGGAAGTCGAGGTCTTCGGCGCAAACGTACGCGAGTATGCGACACGAAGTCTGCGCACGCTCATTGCGCTTGCCCCGCAGAAGTCGGAGCTCTTTCAAGGAACGCTGGAGGAGAATCTGCGCTGGGGCGATCCAAACGCGAGCGCCGCCGAACTGCAGCGCGCGCTCGACGTCGCGCAGGCGGCGGATTTCGTCGCGGCGCGTCCCGAGGGGCTCGCGTGGGAAATTGAGCAGAACGGTCGTAATCTCTCGGGCGGTCAGAAGCAGCGCCTCACGATAGCGCGCGCGCTCGTTCGCAACGCGCCGATTTTAATTTTAGACGACTCGTCGTCGGCGCTCGATTTCGCGACGGAAGCGCGTCTTCGCGCGGCGCTGCGCAGATCGCTCCCGAGGTCGACGACAACCTTTATCATAACGCAGCGCGCGTCCTCGATTTTGCGCGCGGACCAGATCTTCGTGCTGGAGGACGGCAAGCTCGTCGGGCGCGGCGTCCATCGCGAACTACTGGCGTCGAACGAAGTCTATCGCGAAATCTTCTATTCGCAATTTCCGGCGGAGGACAAGGAGACTTTCCGGTTCGAGGCGGAAGCGACTCTATGACGAAATTTCGTTCGTGTCAAGGGAGCGGCATGAGGCGCTCGCAACCGTCGCGCGCCACGTTCGCCGCCGTCGCTCGTTCTCGACGCGTCCGTTGCGCGCCAGGCTTTTTCAGCAAATTTTACGATCGGCATGAGAAAACCCGACGGCGCGTCAGACGCAACATTTTTTTATTAATTCCCACAAACAAAACGTTTCTCCGCGTCGTCCAACTATAATAGACGCGTATAATTGTCAGGATCGTGATTGGCGGCCCTGTCGCAGTTAACGCTAATTGACATGGGGATTAATTAATGACCTCGTTGCTAAAATATATGTCCGGCTACCTAAAGGAGTCGATTCTAGCGCCGCTCTTCAAGTTCCTGGAAGCGTGCTTTGACCTGTTCGTGCCGCTCATTGTCGCGTCGATGATCGACTTGGGAGTCAGGACGAGCGATAAGTCGCACATTCTCCTTTGCGCGGGCGCGCTCGTCGTTATCGCGATTTTCGGGTTATTAACGGCGTTTACCGCGCAGTATTACGCGGCGAAGGCGGCGATTGGATTCGGTTCGCAATTGCGTCGGCGTCTCATTAGCCATATTAACAAGCTCTCCTTTTCTCAAATCGACGCGTTCGGCGCGGACTCGCTGGCGACCCGCATAACGAGCGACGCCAGTCAGGTTCAATCGGGCGTAAATCTCGTCTTGCGTCGCTTTATGCGCTCGCCGCTAATGGTCGTCGGCGCGACGATCATGGCGCTTTTCGTCGACGTTAAAGCGGGCCTCGTTTTCGTGCTCACGCTGCCGATCTTGGCGCTCCTAGTTTTCGGAATAATGTGCGGCGCGATTCCAGCGTACCGCAAATGTCAGCGTCGTCTGGACGAACTTGCGCGCGCGACGCGCGAGACTCTCTTCGGCGCGCGCGTAATTCGCGCGTTCAACTTGGAAGACGCGGAACGTCGCGCGTTTGAGGAGTCCAATAACGGTTACGCGAAGCTTCAACGATTCGCCGGCGGTCTCTCGAGTCTCATGAATCCTTCGACGTACGTCGTGGTCAACCTTGCGATAGTCGCGTTGCTCTGGACGGGCTCGGCGCGCGTCGAGGTAGGAGATCTCACGCAGGGTCAGGCGGTGGCGCTTTTAAACTATATGTCGCAGATAGTCGTCGAATTAGTTAAACTCGCGAGTCTTGCGATTCAAACGACGAAGTCGATTGCCTGCGGCGCGCGCATAGCGGAGGTCTTGAATACGACGCCGGATATGACGGACGGCACGGTCGAAGCGCGCGCGCGACGCGAAGGGATCGCGGTCGCGTTTCACAACGTTACGTTCAGCTACGCGGGAGCGGCGGCGCCGGCGCTTGAAAACGTCTCTTTCGAAGCGCGGGTCGGCGAGAAGATCGGAATTATCGGCGGTTCCGGCAGCGGCAAGACGACGCTCGTCAATCTGATCGCTCGGTTCTACGAAGCCACCGACGGGAACGTCGAGGTCTTTGGCGGCGACGTTCGGGACTATACGTCTCAAAGTCTACGTAGTCTAATCGCGCTCGTGCCGCAGAAGGCGGAACTCTTTAAGGGGACGCTCGCGGAGAATCTACGCTGGGGCGCGCCGGACGCGACCGACGCGGAACTGTGGCGCGCGCTCGAGCTTGCGCAGGCGTCGGACTTCGTCGCGGCGCGGCCAGAAGGTCTTGCGTGGAAGATCGAGCAAAACGGTCGCAATCTTTCAGGGGGTCAGAAGCAACGTTTAACAGTGGCGCGCGGGCTCGTACGCAACGCGCCGATATTAATTTTAGACGACTCGTCGTCCGCGCTCGATTTCACAACGGAATCGCGTCTGCGCGCGGCGTTGCGCCAAGCGCTCCCGGAAACGACGACGACCTTTATTATAACGCAGCGCGCGTCGTCGATTCTGCGCGCGGATCAGATAGTCGTTCTGGACGACGGCAAGATAGTCGGTCGCGGCGTTCATAGCGAACTACTGGAGTCAAACGAAGTCTATCGGGAAATATTCTACTCGCAGTTTCCTGCGGAGGACCAGGATTCTTTTCAATTTGAGGGAGGGGCGCTGTCATGAGGAAATCACGTTCGAGTCGGCGCGAACAATTTGAAACGCTCAAACGCGTCTGGCGTTACGTTCGTCGTTATCGTTTGCTGCTCTTCGCGTCCTTTGCGCTCGCAACGGCGACGACGCTCACGACCCTTTATATACCGCGCCTCATTGGCGCCGCCGTCGACCTGCTCGTCGGGCCGGAACAAGTCGACTTCGACGGAATCGGCGTTATTATGACGAAAGTATTCGTTTGCGCGTGCGCGGTCGGCGTGGGACAAGCGATTATGGCGGCGATCAACAACCGCATAGCGTACAATACGTCGCGGGACGCGCGCAACGAGGCGTTTGCCAAACTCGGCGCGTTGCCGCTCAAGTACGTCGACGAGCGCGCGCACGGCGAGATTGTGAGTCGCATAATTACCGACGCGGAGCAGTTTGCGGACGGGCTTCTGCTCGGGGTGGCGCAACTCTTTACGGGCGTGGTTACAATCGTCGGGGTTCTCGTCTTTATGCTGTCGGTCAACTTTAAAATAGCGATCGTAGTCGTAGCGCTGACGCCGGCGTCGTTTCTGGTCGCGGGCGTCATTTCGCGCCGCTCTTTTTGGCTGTTTCGCCGCCAGACGAAGTTGCGCGGCGCGGAGACGGGCTTTATTAACGAGACGATTCAAGGACTCAGGGTTGTCCGCGCTTTTAATCGGGAAGAGGCGTCAGAAGAGCGATTCAACTCGCTGGACGAAGAATTTGCCGCGGCCTCGCTGAAGGCGACTTTTATTTCGTCGCTTACGAATCCCGCGACGCGATTTGTGAACAGTCTCGTTTATATGAGCGTGGGGCTTGTCGGGGCGTTTTCAGTCGTAAGCGGCGCGACGACGGTCGGCAGTCTGGTCGTCTTTCTGAGTTACGCCGAGCAGTATACCAAACCGTTCAATGAAATATCAAGCGTCGCGACGGAATTCCAGAACGCGCTCGCATGCGCGGAACGCATCTTCGAACTCATCGACGAACCGCCCGAGGAACCTGATCCGGTCGACGCCGTCGCGCCCGAGAAGGCGGAAGGACGCGTTGAATTCGACGCCGTTCGATTCTCCTACTGGGAAGATCGTCCGCTAATAGAAGACTTCAATCTCTCAGTACCGCACGGCGCGCGCGTCGCGATTGTGGGGCCTACGGGGTGCGGTAAAACGACGCTTGTGAATCTTCTCATGCGCTTTTACGAGGTCGATTCTGGTCAAATCCGTCTCGACGGGATCGACGAACGCCAGATGGCGCGCGGCGCGTTGCGTTCGCTGTACGGCATGGTGCTACAAGACACGTGGCTCAAGCAGGGTACGATCAGGGAGAATATCCTTATGGGCGCGTCGAACGTCTCGGACGAGGAATTTCATCGAATCGCGGTCGCGTGCCGCGTCGAGCCGTTTGTACGACGCCTGCCGAAGCGCTATGAAACGATCGTTTCAGAAAATGGCGCCGAGTTCTCGCAGGGTCAGCGTCAGCTGATCTGCATAGCGCGCGTCATGGCGAGAAAACCGGACGTTCTCATTTTGGACGAAGCGACGTCGTCGATCGACACGCGCGCGGAGCAGAAGATTCAAGAGGCGTTTCACGAACTCATGACGGGACGCTCGAGTTTTGTGGTCGCGCACCGCCTTTCGACGATTCGTTCGGCGGATATTATTCTCGCAATGCGCGACGGTCGGATCGTCGAGCGCGGTTCGCACGAGGAACTCATGGCGAATCGCGGCTTCTACTACGAGTTGTACACAAGTCAATTTCGAGAATAGCGCGGTCAACGTGCGTCGCGCGTCTTGTCGTGCTTTTAAAGAGGCGTATAATAAGTGGATTGAGTCGACGCAAGCGCGCCGACGACGCGACGCAACGTATAGGAAGGCATAAGAAGAATGAAGAAGAGACTTTTAACCGGCTTGCAACCGAGCGGCGAACTAACGATCGGAAACTATATTGGCAGTATTCGTCAGGTAATTGACTACGCAAAAGACTACGACACGTTCCTCTTTGTCCCCGACATGCACTCGATCACCGTGCCGCAGGATCCCGAGACGTTGCACCGACGCGTACGCGAAATCGTCGGCATGTACCTCGCATGCGGCGTTTCCGGCGTCGAGAATCACATCTATATTCAGTCGGAAATACCCGAGCATGCGAATCTCTCGTGGATTCTAGAATGCACCGCTTATATGGGCGAGCTCGCCAGAATGACGCAGTTCAAGGCGAAGACCGAGAATAAAAAGGAGAAAGAGATCCGATGCGGCCTCTTCACCTACCCCGTTCTCATGGCGGCGGACATTCTACTCTATAACGCGCACGTCGTGCCGACCGGGGTCGATCAGAAGCAGCACGTCGAACTGGCGCGCAATCTCGCGCAACGCTTCAATGCGAAATTCGGCGAAACCTTCGTCGTGCCCGAACCGCTTATTCCGACCGTCGGCGCTAAGATTCGCGACCTGCTCAATCCAGAAAAGAAAATGAGTAAGAGCGCGGAGAATCCAAAGGCTTCAGTCTTTTTGAACGATACGGAAAAGGATATTCGCAAAAAGATCATGGGCGCCGTAACCGACTCCGGCGAGGGCGTCTATTTCGACGAAGAGAACAAGCCGGGCGTCTCGAATCTACTCACAATTTTCGCCGTCTTCCAGGGAATAACGATCCCGGAAGCAGAAAAGCATTTTGAAAACGCGCGCTACGGCGATCTGAAAAAGGAAGTCGCCGAGCTGCTCGTCGAGAAACTTTCCGCGCTGCAAGCCCGTTTCGCAGAGACTATGGCGTCCGGAGTCGTCGACGAAACGCTCGATCGCGGAAGAGAGTACGCGCGCGCCATTGCGACCGAAACCTATGATCGCGCGCGACGCGTCGTTGGGCTCGGCAGAGCGTAATCTAACGATACGCCGCGCCCACGCGTCGGCGTATCGC
>CADCOO010000213.1 GCA_902803085.1 uncultured Planctomycetota bacterium | reverse complement strand
TTCTTGACGAATAGCATCGACCAAACTCCAATAACGATCATAATGACGAAGTATCCGATGAGAACGGAATAATCAAGAGCTGTTAATGTCATGGGATTGTCTGTAGCGTTGTGATAAAAGGTTCGTTAGAGGATAAAGGCGTTGTTCGGCGACTTAGAATTAGCGCTGTTGACGATCGGGGGGCGAGGGGGCGGCGGCTGCGGCTGGCGTCGGCGTTTGCCTGCCGGAGGGCGCGTTCTGCGGCGGTTTAAAGAGCGGGGTTCCAAACGGGCTCTTTCGCAGAGTGAAATCGCCGACGGAGGCGTCTTCGTCGAGGATCTTGAGAGCGCTCGAGAAGGTTGAGTCGGCGTAGTCCGCGTAATGGAGTATCATAGCTTCCAGAGTCGCGGGCGGGGTTGGCGCGCCCCAGTCGGCGAATCGAGAATGCGTGAGAATGAGGTGTTCCAACTGAACTCGCGTTTCCTGATCGAGCCCGACCGCTTGAGCGTACTGATTAACGATCTCCAGGCCTAGCACGGCGTGCCCAATGAGCTCGCCCGCGACCGTTTTCTGCGGCCCGGTAATCGTCGAGTTCGTATCGAGCAACTTGCCAAAATCGTGCAGAATGGCGCCGGCGACGACGAGACTCTTGGAGAGTTGGCCGCGCAGTCGCGGGTTTTCGGCGAGAAAATGCTCCGTGAGCGCGATCGCGATTTTCGTAACGGACCGCGTGTGTTCGAGGAGTCCTCCGACGTACGATCTGTGATGCTCGCGCGAAGCGGCAAGCTCCTGCAGATCGAGCCGACGCGCCTTAACGACGCGATGAATCAAGTTCAGAAGCGGGCCCTTTGCGATATGCGCGTTGGCGAGCGCGAGAATTTCCGACGTTAGCGTTTCCGGCGGCGTTTCCGACGACGGTCGGCATAAATTCGGAGTAAAGCCCGACTCTTTATCGCTCGCGACGACCTCGCGAATCTTTTTGATTTCCAACTTAACGCCGTACGCGGAATCGCGAATCGAGGCGCGAATCTTATAAAACCGCCCGACGCGCCACTCCTTTTCGCAACTGGCAAAGAGGGGACTATCGAGCCAGACGAGCGCCTGGAAGGAGCGTTTGCGATCGCGAAAGATCGTCTTATAGTACGGCTTGCCGTCTTTAGTGCGCAGGCGTTCCTTTTCGACGAGCTGAACGAAGGAGTCGGCGTCCGCGCTGGGCGTGAGTTCGGCGAGCGTTTTGATCGCGCCCGGACGAATTGCGCTCTCTTGCCGGCGTCCGTCCGTTCGGCGCGGCGCGCGGAGCGATTGCTTGCCGCGTTCCGCCCCTTGAGCGTCCTCGCGACAATCGTCCTTCTCCTTCTCGGGTTCCTTCGTTTCCGAAGCGGTTTCGATCGTCGTTTGCTCGTTCGAATCCTTTTCAACGGTCGCGTCGGCGTTATTCGGCGCGTCCTGGGAACGATTGCGTTCGTTTTCGTTTTCCGCCGGATTCATTTGCTCGGACTTGGCGGTTGCGTCGCCGTTTTCAGCGTTTGCCATAACTCTTCTCCTCTTGGCGCCAATGTCGATTGGTAGCCTCGCGCTTTCGAACGCGTTCAAAAAGGGTCTGCCGTCCTAAATTCTAACGATTCGATCGAGGGTGATAAAGGATATTTTATCATTCGCGTTCCTCAAGTGGTAAATCGCAAGTGAAATTTAATGAATTTAATGAAAATATCGGATGCGCCGAATGTAATAGGCGTCGAATAGAACCCGACTTTTTGCGATCGAACTTTACGCCGCAACTTTGAGTTTTTTTAGGGAATTGTGGCAAAGGCGTTGAACTGAGGTTTAATTTGGGTATAATAGTGGATCAGCGGGGCGGTTCGCTTCGGACGTCGCGCTCAATTTGAATGGAATAGACGCCGCGTCTAGACGCTCAGGTACGTGCGTCGGTCGCGTCGAAGCCTTGGGCCGATTACTCGACACATAGAGGAGTGATAATGAAAAAAGCATTGTTGACGGCGGCTTTCGTCTTGGTCGCTTCGTTGGGAACTCTGGGATTCTCGCAAGATCTAAGCAATAACCCCGCGTATAAACTCGGCACGGACTGGCTCGCCAATCCCGTCGAGAATCCGGACGCCGAAGCGGCGACCGAAGACGACATGAAGCCGTACGAAGAAACCCTTCAGACGAACATCGCCGGCGAGACGATTTCTTTCAAGATGATTCCGATCAAAGGCGGCGAGTTCACCATGGGTAGCGACTCCGGCGAAAAGGACGAAGCGCCCGCGTTTAAGACGACCGTCGCGCCTTTCTGGATGGAAGAACACGAGGTAACTTGGCAAGAGTACGCGCTCTTTGGACTCCTCTATCTTGCCAACGCGCACAAGTCCGGCGCCGTAAAGTCGGAATCGGACCGCGACGCTATCGCCGACGCGCTCGCCGCGCCGACCGCGCCTTATAGCATCGGAACGATCAGCTACGATAAAAGCAATAAGGAAGGATACCCCGCCAGCGGCATGACGCGCTACGCCGCCCAAATGTACTGCAAGTGGCTCACCGCCACGACCGGGCGTTACTATCGTCTTCCGACCGAAATCGAATGGGAATACGCCTGCCGCTGCGGCACGACGACCGATTTCGAATTCGGCGACAGCGAAGACGACATTGACGACTACGCCTGGTACCTCGGCAATAGCCCGGACGGCTATAATAAAGTCATGGGCAAAAAGCCGAACGCCTGGGGGCTCTACGACATGCACGGCAACGTCTGCGAATGGGTCATGGACCAGTACGATAAAAAGGCGTACAAAGATTTCGCGGGCGGCAAGGTCGACGCGCCGTTCGTAACGCCGAAAAAGCCGTTGTCCGTTTACGGCATGTTCAATGAGATTTCTCGCGGCGGATCCTGCGCGCACGAAGCTAAAGATTGCCGCAGCGCCAAGCGCATCGTTTCCGACAAATCTTGGAAAGAGCACGATCCTCAGTTCCCGCAGAGCATCTGGTGGATGACCGAAGCGCCTTACGTCGGCTTCCGCGTGATTCGCCCGCTTACGCCCCCGACCGCCGAAGAAGCGAAACTCTTCGAGCCGGATCCCGACGTCTGGGCCAAGTACAAGGAACTCAATCCTCGCTAAGTTGCGTCTAACGGCGAGAACGCGTTAATAAAAGAACGCGCGTTGCGTCTGGTTTCCCATTCGCAACGCGCGTTTTTACGTAAGATTCGACTCCTGATCTCGCCAGATCGACGGCGCGCTTCAAGAGCGCGTTCCGCCCGTCCCAAGCGACCGCCGCCGTCGACGGTTTGTCGTCCTTTTTCTTTTAGGTTAAGTTCTTCATGAAGTTGCCGATAACGCTAACGTTCTCGTCGACGAGCACGAACGCGTGCGGATCAGATTCTAGCGTTAGCGAGCGTATCTTAGGTATTTCATACTTACTGGCGACAATCATGAGCAAGGTCTCTCTCTCGCCCGAATAGGCGCCGACGGCGTTCCATTTCGTTACGCCGCGTCCGAGCTGTCCCATAATTTCGACTTCCAACGCGTCGGGATCGGCCGACTTTGTAACGATCATAACGCGCACGTTGATATTTTGCGCGTGCACTTTGTCGATTACCGTACTTTGAATCATTGAAAAGAGCAAAGAGTAAACGACAATAGAAACGTCGTACAGAAAGAGACAGCAGGTAAAGAGAAGCGCGTTGACCATGAGACTGAGTCGTCCGATCGAACTTGCCGTACCCTTCTGAACGACAATCATTCCGACCAAATTCATTCCGCCGTCGCAGGCGCCCATGCGGAGGATTATGCCGAGTCCCGCACCGCACGTCAGACCGGCAAAGAACGCGTTCGCAACGTACTCATGGAGGATCGGCTCGTCCGCGACGGGGATTACCGTTAGCAACAGACTGACGAGCGTGATAGCGAAAAACGTCTTAATAATGAACCGACGGCGCATCATGCGATAGGCGATTATTATGCCCGGAATATTGAAAAGGTAATACAGCGTCCCTTGAAGTTCAAAACTGCCGGGTTGCAAGCCGAGTCGCTTCAGCTGCTCGGCGGCAAGCTGTGAAAAGCCCATGAATCCGCCGGCGTACAAATGGAGGGGCGCCAGAAAGTAATTAAAACCGATCGCGTAAATAATCGCGCCGAGCGCAATTCCAAAGTATCGTCGCGTCTCTTGCGACCAACTAAATTTCCCGGCGCGTTCTTTGAGTTCTTCTACTTGATCGCGTCTTGATTTCATTTTTAACCTATTGCTTTCGCATCTTGGACCAGCAAGCGCGCAAAATAGCGAGCGCGGCGAGCGGGACGACTAACCTTTCGACTTCATTCGTCCGAATCGTACCCCATTATTCCAAGAGCGTCAAGTTCAAAGCGGCATAAAGACTCCCTGGGAATACAGACTCTCTGCTTGTCGACTCCCTCGTTTGTCTTAGCATTTCTAACCCGGCAAGCGACCAACG
>CADCOO010000212.1 GCA_902803085.1 uncultured Planctomycetota bacterium | reverse complement strand
GATTCGCTACGCGCTATTTACGGCGACTCGCTCACGACCGTTCCGCATCCGACGACCGGAACGCCGATGATACTCCCGACCGCGCGCGACGACGTCAACGCCCTAAACGAGCGACGCGCTGAAACCGTCCCCGAACGACCCGTTCCCTCCGCTTCGCAGCGCCGCGACTACCGTTTCCTAATAACGGCGCTCGTCGTTCTAACCTTTCTGGCGTTGGCGATTCTGCCGTTGCTCGGCAGAACGTCTTATTCGCCCGACGTTTGGCTCAGGTTCCCCACCTCGGAAACAACCTTGCGCGAGCTCGATTCCGCCGCAAAGATTTTCTGGGGCGAACGCCTGCCTAAGACGGCGCTCGCCGCGCTCGCCGGCGCTGGACTCGCGCTCGCTGGACTCGCGCTACAAACCCTCTTTCGGAATCCGTTGGCGACGCCCTATACGCTCGGAATAGCGAGCGGCTCGTCCTTCGGCGCGACGCTCGCGATCTATTTCTCCGGCGCGTTCGCGTCTCTTGGGCTCGCGGCGTCGATCTTCGGTCTGCCGCAACTCGTTCTTTGTTCCGGACTAGGCGCGGCGGTCGCAACGGCGCTCGTCTACGCGCTCTCGAGGCGCGCGCTCTCGCAAGAGCGCGTTTTGCTTGCCGGCGTCGTTATCGGATTCTTCTTTTCCAGCTTAACGCTCTGCGGTCAGTTCCTCGCGAACCCGACGAAAACGCACGTCGCGCTCCATTGGACGACCGGCAGTCTCGATCTATGCGAAACGCGTTATCTCGTCGTAACGGCGTGCGCGGTCGCCGTTTCCTTCATCGCGCTCTTCGCGACGTCGCGCGATCTTGACGCGCTACTCCTAGGAGAGGAACGCGCGGCAAGTCTCGGAGTCGACGTGCCGCGCGCACGCAAACGACTCTTTGCCCTCTCCTCCGCGCTCGTCGGCGTTATCGTCGCGTTCTGCGGACCGATCGGATTCGTCGGACTAACGGCCCCGCATGCGGCAAAGCTCCTCGTAGGGAACGCGCATCGGCGACTCGTACCGGCGTCGGCGCTCGGCGGCGCGCTCTTTCTCGCGCTGTGCTATACGTTTTCAAGAATAGCGCTCTTTCCCGTATCGCTACCCGTTGGAATCGTTACGAGTCTGGTAGGAGCGCCTGTTTTTATTTGGCTCGTTATGCGCAAAGGTTGACGTCGCGTAACGACGCGCGTATACTTAACGCAAAGCGATTCGCACGGTGCGAATTCGACGACGTTACGATTAAAGGAGACGCTCGTGAAAAAACGACGGTGGAGATTATGCGCGCTCGTCGCGCTCGGTTTGACGATCGCTACAATCGCTATTGGCGAATTCGTTTACGCGCAAGGGGGCGACGAATTGGAAAACGTGCCCGTTACTATTGAAAACTTCGCCAATCCGCCCAAAACCGTTCGGCCCTGGGCGTACTACTGGAACCTCAAGGGGAATACGTCCAAGGAACTCGTAACGCGAGACGTCGGCAACATGGACGAAATTGGGCTCGGAGGTATGCTCGTCTTCGATTCACGACGATATTGGGACGATTACGACTCCAAAACGCACGTGCCCGTTCCGCTCGAAATACGCCATGAATTCATGTCGCCCGGATGGCGCGACGTCATGGCGACGCTCGTCTCCGAAGCGGCGAAGCGCGAGATGCAGGTCAGTTTTAATATCTCGGACAGCGGCGGGCAGTTGCGCGGGCCTTGGGACATGAAGGAACTCGGACCGTACGAGCTCGTCTGGGCGGAAGGGAACGTCGAGGGTCCGAAGGCGGTAACCCTTAACTGCGCCAAGCCCGATCTACCCTACTTCTACGAAATCGCAACTTTAGCCGTGCGTATTGCGTCGGACGACGATCGCGCTCGCGAGCAGGTAACGCTCAATCCGGCGTGGGCGCCCGTCGCGCTCAACGTTCCCTTAGGGGCGCCGAAGTACGATCTTGTCGTCGATCTTTCCGAGAAGGTCGAGCGCGGACGATTCGACTGGGACGCGCCGGAAGGACGTTGGAAAATCCTGAGATTTGGCGCCGCGCGAATTGGCGAGCCGGGCTGCGTCGATATTCTCAATCGCGAGGCGGTCGCAAACTACTTTGAGAAAATGCCGGGGCAATTGCTCAAGGACGTCGGCGACGCCGCTGGAACGACTTTGTCGCATTTCTACAACGTTTCCTGGGAAGGCGTGCATCCGAATTGGACGCGCGGGTTTGAAGAATTCTTCACCGAGCGGCGCGGCTACTCGATCCGCGACTACTTGCCCGTCCTGCGTGGTCTTCAACCTCAGAACGGTCCGGACGGCAATCGCATTCTTGCCGACTATATGCGCACAATTTCCGACGCCTTTGCGTTGAACTGCTATGAAACCGTCGGCGCGTTGTGTCACGAGCGCGGCGTGCGTTGGCATTCCGAAGACGGCGGACCGTGGAACCGTAATTCGCCGCTCTTTAAGGAGGCGGACATGCTCTCCTTCTGGGGACGCAACGACTTTCCGCAAGGCGAGTTCTGGATCGGACGCATTGAGCAGACGAACGCGCCGTACGCCGCTATGGCGGCGCATATCTACGGCCGCAAACTCGTGTCGCTGGAAGCGTTTACGCATATGAACAAGCACTGGTCCGTCTATCCGGCGATTCTCAAGTTCTACGCGGACGCCAGTTTCCTGGCCGGCGCCAATCATATGATATGGCATACCTATACGGCGTCGGAAGAATCGCTCGGCAAGCCGGGCTTCGAGTATTTCGCCGGCACGCATCTCAATTCCAACGTAACGTGGCAGCCCTACGTCAAGCCGTTTATCGACTATATGGCGCGCTGCCAACTCCTATTGCGACATGGCGATTTCGTCGCAGACTACTGCGTTTATACGAGCGATAAAAACTACGTTATGTGGGGACTTGCCGAAAAATGGCGCGACGGATCGTCTCTTAAGGCGCCGAACGGCTATCGGTACGATCTGCTCGACGCGCCGACGCTCGTGGACCGACTTGAGTACCGCGACGGAAAGTTCACGCTTCCAGGCGGCGCGCAATATCGTCTTCTCGTCTTTGATCCGGGCGAAGAAAAGGCGCCCGTTGAAGTTATGCGCAAACTCAAGTCGCTCGCGGAACAGGGCGCGCCGATTCTACTCGGCGATCGCGACCCTCTGAATTCGATCTCGGCGTTCAACTGGCGAGAGGCGGACGAAGAAACGCGCGCGATCGCAAAAGAGTTGCGCAACGCGCAAGCCAATAATATTTATCGAGATCAAGACGTGCTGGCGACGCTCGACGCGCTAGGAGTCGCGCCCGATTTCACTTCGGACGATCCGCTACTTTTCGTACGACGGTCGAGCGCGGAGCTCGACGTCTTTTTCGTCGCAACGTATCAGGAAACGCGTTCTGGCGCGCGCAACTGCGTCTTTCGCGTCGAGCCCGATAGGGTTCCTACGCTCTGGGATCCGAAAACGGGCGAAGTAACGACAATACCTTACGAGTCGACTCAGGACGGACGGGTAAGAATTCCTTTCGTGCCAAGTTCGACCTTTATCGTCTTTTCCTCGAAAGAGAAACCGATCGCAGCGGCGCCGTATCGCGATCCGAATCGGCAAGCGCGCAGAAAGATTGGCGTCTTTACCCCCTGCGAAGTCGAATTCGATCCCGCGCTCGGAGGACCGGGCGTTGTGCGTTGGAATCAGCTCGCGTTCTGGAATCAGGTAAACGACGATCGAATTAAATACTACTCCGGAACTGCGGTTTATCGCTTTAACGTTACGCTCGACGAGGACTTTGCCAACTCG
>CADCOO010000211.1 GCA_902803085.1 uncultured Planctomycetota bacterium | reverse complement strand
TCTGGTTGCCAAGCTCATTGAGGCTGGACGCGTTAGTGAAATCGTCCGCGCTATGGAAGACGACGCGTATTGCAAGCAGCTGCTTGAGGAATTTTATCCTGGGCGAGAGTTTTAACCGCGCCTTTGTCGACGCGCCGTTCCGGGTAACCAACGACCGACGTTCCTAAAGCTAAGGAGAACGAAAATGAAACACCGAATCTTTTTCTGGTCGGCGCTTGTTTTGTCGGCGTTAGCGCTTCTTGTCGCCGCGTTTTTCACTATGGTTGCGCCTTCCTTTCTTGCCGCTAAGAACGCCGGGATTCGCGTTTACAAGAACAATTATAACTTGCCGAACGCGCTCTATCCTAGCGAGCTCGGGTCGGAATTCGTAAACGTGGACGGAAACGAAAAGTATTTCGAACATTTAACGGGCGTAATTGAAGACGTTGAGCCGCTTCTTCAGAGTATCCGCAAGGAAGCGCCGAGCATGGAAATTCTCCCTCTGGATCTTGTGGTCGATTTCAATACGTTCGTCGAATCCCTTGCCAAAACGGACGGTAAGATTACCGTATCGTACGTTGAGTCGCCGAAGCTTATCGAAACGCGCGCTGGAAATCCAAAAGATATGGACGAGGTTGCGGCGATGTTTAGAGTTCAAGGATTGCCTCCTCGGACTGAACCTTTCTTTTTATGCGTCGACGCTAAGACGGACGAATTTGTTTTTGCGGACTTTGAAACCAATCTTTTCGTCGTAAATCATTTTCTAAATAGACGCTACGATATTACGTACGATCGCTTTCTCCCGTTCTTTCGGTTTTATTCCTCGGCGGTCAATGCGACGGCGGAGGAAATCGACGAATGTTTCGCCGCTTTCGACGACATGACGCCGAAAGAAAAGGCGCTCGCTCTGACGGCGCTGTACGTTTTTGAGGAACGCGCGCGCAAGCCGTCGCCGCAGAATCGCGGACTCTATGAACGCGCGAAACGGAAATATGCGGACGACGCTACCGACGATCCTTTTACAAGCGAGAAGTGGTCGTCGCTGCTCGTTAAATTGCAGGAGAGCGCCGAGAACGACGAAATTGCGTTCGAAGCGATTCCGAACGAGGGAATTATAGAGGAGTGGGAACGCAGTCTGCGTTCGCACGCGCTGTTGTATCAGCGGCAGCTCGCGTCTTTCAATCCGATCTTCGTACCGAGCGCGTATTCGCCGAGAGAAGGGTTGGGAAACATGGGCGCGACGTGGTATCGCTTGTGCCGATTAGCGCCGATCGAATTCCTCTACGGGCTTCTACTTAGCGAAACGGAAGACGCGTTTTTAAAGTCGGATAAGTCCTTTATTAGGCGCAATACGAGAAGGAGCTTTCCTCGCCCGGAGGCGGAGGGGAGCGCGTCCGAGCCTCGCGAAAAAATGGTAACGATCGAGGAAATGCAGGAAATCGGCGTGCGTTGCGACGCGTCCGCGTTTTATAATACGGCGCTCCCGTACGACGACGTTATGCGCGTCGGCGAGGATTTATGGAACGAATCCGCGACCCCGAACGACGCTATGGTAACGATGCGCGAGTATTTAAAGACGCAGTTTGCCTTCTCGCGCTGTTGCGACCTTGCGCTAGCTAGTTCTGTGTGCAGGGAATTTTGGGACGGTCGTACGTCCAAACGATATGACTGGAACGCCGTTGGGATCGCCGCTTGCGACGCTAATACCAGCTCGGAACCAAAAACGCTCGGCGACGTCGCCAAGACGCTCCTCCGGGCGCGACCGGTTTTTTATGAGCCTTGATCTTGGGCGCGCTTGACGATGGACGCTTTTTAGCGACAGGACTCGTTACGTAACGAGCAAGACGCGCCGAATCTCTACGTTGACCTTATAACCGCCCTAATCATATGATTGGTTTTCTTAGACTCGATCAATGGCGAGAGAGGGGGTTAAGACGGAGAATGTTCTCGGCGTTAGTTTACGGAGAGGCTTTGCAGTCGCGCCAGTATCGACGTTTTCTTTAACGTGCATAGTTAATGAAAATGTATTGAAAAGAAGTGATTTGTATTGACAGGTTGTTGCATATAGATTATAATGTCTCTGTCCTTTAATAGGAGACTTCAATATGGCCACTTTACAAATCAGAATTAACGACGATCTCAAAACGCAAGCCGACGCGCTATTCGCTAGTCTGGGACTCGATACGTCTACCGCCGTCCGCATTTTCCTGACGTCTGCGCTTGAACACGACGGCTTGCCCTTTGAAGTTCGGCACAAACCTATTCCAGCCGACTTACAACAAGCGCTTGACGACAGTAGGATGCGCAAGAATCTCCAGGGCCCTTATCGAACGGCAAAAGAGGCTGTTGACGCTATGCTGGAGGACTAGTTGTGTACGAGATCGAGTTTACCAATAAGATGAAGAGAGACGCCAGGCTTATGAAAAAGCGCGGCAAGGATATCTCGAAACTGACAACGGCGCTCGATCTATTAGCTTCTGGGAATCCAATGCCCGCAAAATACCGAGATCATCAGCTAACCGGCGCCTTGAAGGATTTTCGCGAATTACACATTGAGTCGGACTGGTTGCTCGTCTATCAAGTTCATGACGACGTTCTTATTTTGACAGCAACGGGGACGGGAACGCACGCCGATCTTTTTGGGGAATGAGCGCCTCTTGGCAAGTTCAATTGAACGTGCTTCCAACCCGGCCGATCAATGCATAAATCTCCCTTATTTGAAACAGAAAGGCAATCTTCGCGCTTTTGACGCCGCTAGGACGCTCCCCTGCGCGCGACCGGTTTTTTATGAGCCTTGATCTTGGGTGCGCTCGACGATGGACGCTTTTTAGCGACGGGACTGAACCCGTCCTA